>JAEVYS010000029.1 GCA_023392635.1 Actinomycetes bacterium
GTCGGGGACGCTGCCATGCCAGCAGCCGCTCGCGGTCGGCGAAACGGTGGCCGCGGACCTGGACGTACGCGGCCAGGACCGGCAACCGGTCGAGCGCCGTCACGGGCCGAGCGCAGCGCTCGCCTCCGCCACCGAGGCGACGGAGTGCGACGGCACCACCCAGACGTCCGGACGCTCCCTGCGGATGCGCTCGAGGAGCCTGATCGTGTGGGTGTAGACACCGCCGTCACCCATCAGGCGCAGCACCACTGCGGGGGGCAGGTCGCCGCCGAGGGTCTCGCCCAACCAGCAGGCGTCGCCCACGAGCAGCACCGGGGGGCCCTGGGTCAGCGGCACCCACAGGCCGAGATGGCCCGGGGCATGTCCGGGCAACGGAACGGCGAGCGCGCTGCCATCCCCGAGCAGGTCGTGCCCGCCCGCCAGCCCGGGAAGGCCGGTCGCCACCACGGGCAGGTCCTCGACAGGCACGCAGCGGGAGCTGAAGTCGTCGGGCAGAAGGGCCGGCAGGAACCCGTGGCCGGTCGCGGAGAGCGCCGCGCGGCCGCGGAGCCGGCGACCAGGAGTGGCGCCGCGCAGGTCCTGGATCCCGGACGCGACGAGGCGTGCGGACGGGAAGTCGCGCAAGCCGCCGATGTGGTCCCCGTGCAGGTGGGAGAGGACGACCGTCGAGACCTGCGCCACCCCGATGCCGCTCGCCGCCAGCTGGGTGGCTGCGTCCTGGTCGGCGCCCATCGCCGCGGGGACGAGCCAGCGGTAGAGGCGCTCGGGGAAGGGCCGGGTCGCCTCGAAGAACCGGGGGGCGTACCCGGTGTCGAACAGCAGCGCACCGCGTGAGGGGTGTTCGAGCAGGGCGAAGGTCGCAGGGAAGGCGATCCGGCGCCACCGTCCCCCACGGCGGGCGAGCCGTTCGAGCTGGCTGCTGGACCCGGCGCGCAGCAAGGTGATCCGGACGTTCACCACCGCACCACCATGCCGCCGAGCACGACGCCGGCCCCGGTGCCGATCAGCAGCGCGGTCTTCCCTGGCGAGAACCGGCCGCCCCTGACCGCGTGGTCGAGGGCGGTGGGCAGCGAGGCCGAGACCTGGTTGCCGTGGTCGTGCAGGATGTCGACCACCTTCCCGGCCGGCACGCCCATGCGCTCGCGCAGGAAGCGCAGGCCCAGGCCGCTGGCCTGGTGGGGGATCACCACGTCGATGTCGGCCAGGGAGAGGGCGGCGTCGGCCAGCAGGCCGTCGACCAGGCCGGGCAGGTGCTTGGCCGCGGTCCGCATGAGGCCGAGACCGTCCATGTGGAAGTAGTAGTCGCGCGAGCTGGGAGGGGGCTGGGCCACGTTCCACCGGGTGCCGCCGGCCGCGATCTGGCACAGGCGAGCGCCGTCGGGGTGGGTCTCGAAACGGGCGGCGAGGATGGCCGGCCCGGTGCTGGTCGAAGGTGCCGGCCCGAGCACGACGGCGGCGGCTCCGTCGCCGAACAGGGCGCTGGACTCGAGGTCGTCGTGGTCGAGGCCGGCGGACGCGAGGTCGACCGCCGCGACGGCGACGTGGCGCCAGCGGCCGGCTGCCACGCCGAGCGCCGCGAGCTCGAGCCCGGTGAGGAACCCCAGGCAGCTGGTGTTGACGTCGAAGGCCACCGTGCGGTGGCCCGGTGTGCCGAGGTGGCCGAGCACGAGCATCGCGTTGGTGGGCATCGGCTGCTCGGGCAGGACGGACGCGACGATCAGCGCGTCCAGTTCGGGGCGGCCGGCGACGGCGAGCGCCTTCTCGACGGCGGCGGCGGCCAGGCCCGAGGAGGTCTCACCGGCGCCCGCCCAGAACCGGCTGCGCACCCCCGACCGGGCACGCGTGGTGCCGGGGCTGCGCCCGAACCGCTCGTCCAGTGCCTCCGACGTCACCACGGCCGAGCCGGTCACCGACCCCGTCCCGAGGATCGCCGCCGGCAGCACACCCGTGCGCTGACTGGACATCGGCGCAACAGTAGCGGTGCGGCCCGTCCTCCGCAGTCGTCGCAGGGACGGCGTCGGGAAATCAGCCGTGAAGGCGGGCGTAACGCCCGCCGGCGGCGAGCAGTGCCTCGTGGGGGCCCCGCTCGACGATGCGCCCGGCGGCCAGCACCACGATCTCGTCCGCCCCCTGGACCGTGCTCAACCGGTGCGCGATGGTGAGTGTGGTGCGTCCCGCCATCAGATTGTCCAGGGCGGCCTGCAGTTCGCGCTCGGTGTCGGTGTCGAGGGCGGACGTGGCCTCGTCCAGCACGAGGATCGGCGGGTTCACGAGCAGTGTGCGGGCGATCGCCAGGCGCTGCCGCTCACCGCCGCTGAAGCGGTGCCCACGAGCCCCGACCATCGTCTCCAGCCCGTCCGGGAGCGCGGCGATGACGTGGTCGACCTGGGCGGCCTCCAGCGCCGCCCACAGCTCGGCATCGCTGGCCGAGGGGCGTGCCTGCCGCAGGTTCGCCGCGATCGTGGTGTGGGCGAGGTAGGTCTCCTGCGTGACCATGCCGATGATGCGGGTGCGGTCGGACGACGAGAGGTCGCGCAGGTCGACCCCGTCCACCGTCACCCGCCCCTGGGTCGGGTCGGCCAGCCGTACGAGGAGGGAGGCCAGGGTCGACTTGCCCGAGCCGGTCTCCCCCACCACCGCCACCGAGTGCCCCGCACGGATCGTCAGGTCGATGTCCGACAACGCGTTCGCCGCGCCGTCGGTGAAGCGGAAGCTCACGTCCTCGAAGCGGACCTCGCCGCGCACCGCGGCCGGTTCGAGCCGCACCGGGTGTGCCGGCTCGGGCACCCCGATCGGCAGGTCGAGGTAGCCGAAGATGCGGCTGAGCAACGCCATCGAGGACACCCACTGCGCACCGATGTTGAGCAGTCCCATGATCGGCCGGAAGATCGTCCCCTGCAGGCTCGCGAACGCGATCAGCGTGCCGATCGAGATGCCGCCGGACAACCCCGGGAAGCCGGCCACAAGGTAGAGCAGCGCCGGGATGGCGGCGAAGACGATGCTCATCGTGGCCATCCGCCAACGTCCGGCCAGCTGCGAACGCACTTCGAGGTCGATCAGCGCCGACGAGGTGTCGACGAATCGTGCTTCCTGCGCCGGGGCGCTGCCGAGGGTCTTGGTGAGCATCGCGCCGTTGACGCTGAGCGCCTCCTCCACCTCGGTGTGCAGGTCGGCCAGCGCGCGCTGCTGCTGCAGCGTGACGTCCCGACGGACCAGCGCCACCCGGCGGGTGAGGGCGATCGCCGGAGGCAGCACGAGGAGCGAGAGCAACGACAGACGCCAGTTGAGCACGAGCATCGCAGCGGCGGTCGCGACGGCGGTGGTCAGGTTGGAGGCGATGGACGTGGCGGTGTTGGTCACCACCGACTGGAGGCCGGCGACGTCCTGCAGCAGCCGGGACTGGATCTCGCCCCCTCGGGTCCGCTTGAAGAACTCCATCGACTGCGCCTGCAGGTGGGCGAACACGCGTACCCGAAGCGCGTGCATCACCCGTTGGCCCATCGCGGTCGCGAGCCAGGTCTGCCAGACCCCCAGGACGCCGGTGAGGGCGGCCACCGCCACCATGCCGGCCACGAGCCACACCAGCAGCCGCGTGTTGGACGTGGGCAGGGCGACGTCGATGATCTCCCTGAGCAGGAACGGCTGGGCCAGCCCCACGACCGAGGCGACGACGATGATCCCGGTGACGGCCGAGAGCTGGAGGCCGTGCCCCCGGAACAACCCGGCGACCCGGGCGAGGCTGACCGGCGACTCGGCCAGTTGCGCACGGTCCGCCGGGTTGATGCGCGAGGGCCCACGCATCTCGACGGGGTTCGGTGCCACGACAGCCATGCATCCTCCGATATAGTGAGGTAACCACAGCATATAAGGACCACCGGCATGGAGATATTCCCGGAGGCTCTCGGCGAGGGCTTCCTGCGGGTCGCGCGGCAGATCCGGCGCGAGACCCAGGTGCGGATGGCCCCGCTCGGGCTCAACCTGCACCAGTCCCGGGCGCTCCACGCGATCAGCAGCGCCGGCCCCCTGCGGCCGTCCGACCTGGCCGAGCGGCTCGGCATCGTGGCCCGCTCGGCCACCGACTCGGTGTCCGGCCTGGTGGCCGCGGGGCTCGTCGAGCGCCACACCGATCCCGACGACGGGCGCGCCCAGCTGCTCGCCATCTCGCCGGCGGGCGCCGAGGTGCTCTCGGAGGTGTCGCGCATCCGCCGGCAGGTCGCGGCGGAGGTCTTCGGTCGGCTCGACGCCGAGGACCGGTCGGCGCTGGCCGGCCTGCTCGACCGGCTCACCGCCCCCTAGACTTCTCGGGCCTGAGGAGGTGGGAGTGGACCGGATCGGTGTGGACGGCATCCTGGCCGCTGTGGTCGCGCTGTGGTTCGGTGTGGCCGGACTGGTCGACCTGCTGCGCCGGGCACCGGAGGCCGGGCGACGGGCGCTCAGCCCGGATCCCGCCTGGGTACGGATCGGCCGTCGGGTGCGCGGCGGCCTGGAGATCCTCGGGGCCCTGGCGGTCGCCGGCGGGGCCGTGGTCGGCGTCCTGGGCCTGCGCCTCCCCTTCCCCGGTCGCGCGGTCGGCATCGGGCTCGCCGTGCTGGCCCTGTGGGCTGCCGGCGAGAGCCTCCGCCCGCCCACCCGCTGGGTGCGCCTGGGGCTGGTGACGATCGGGTTCGCCCTGGCCGTCTTCTACGCCGGCTTCCGGGACTGACCGTGGATCGCGGGCGGGTCCTCGCCGCACGCCTGGCCACGCAACGGCTGAGCGGGCCGCCGGCGGTCGACCCGGTGCAGGTGGTCAGGGAGCTGCTCTGCGTGCAGTCCCAGGACGCGCCGCTGGCCCGGGCGATGATCGCCCTTCGCTGTGACGGGAGGGCCGCCGACGTCCAGGCCGCCGTCGCCACCGGTGCGCTCGTCCGCACCCATGTCCTACGTCCCACCTGGCACTACGTCGCCGCCGAGGACCTTCGCTGGCTGCTCGCGCTCACCTCTGTGAAGGTGGAGTCGGCCATGGCCGCGCGGCACCGCCAACTCGAGCTGGACGAGCCGCGGGTGCGGGCGGCGCAGGAGGTGCTCTCGGACCAGCTCGCCGGCCGGCGCTTCGCGAACCGCAACCAGCTGGGTGCCCGGCTCGCCGACGCCGGCGTGCTCGATCCCGACGACGCGCGGTTCGGCCAGCAGGTCGGGCACGTGCTGCTGCTCGGCGAGCTGAGGGCGCAGCTGTGCTCGGCGCCGGCCCCGGAGGACCAGCACCTCTACGCCCTCGTCGAGGAGGTGGTCCGCCCTGCCGATCCCGTCGACCGCGAAACCGCCCTCACCCAACTGGTGCGCCGCTTCATCGCCGGCCACGGTCCGGTGGCCCTCACCGACCTGACCCGGTGGGCACGGGTCACGCTCACCGAGGGTCGTGCCGCCCTGCGGAGGTTGGGCGAGGAGGTCGAGCCGATCGAGGTCGAGGGCGAGGAGCTGTGGCACACGCCCGCGTCCGCCCTTCCCGAGACCCGTCCCCGTGGCGCCTGGCTGGTGTCCACCTTCGACGAGGTGTTCCTGAGCTACCGCCGGGTCGGCTGGCCGCGTTCGGCGCACAACCCCGACGCCTCCGACGCGGCCCGCTTCTCCCAGGCGGGAGGGGGTGCGGTACTCGTCGACGGCCAGGACGTGGGTGGCTGGAAGCGACGCAGGGACCGCTCGTCCCCCCGCATCGACCTCAGCCTCGACCCGACCCTGGGCCCCACGGCTCGCGCGTCCGTGGAGGCGGAGGCCGAACGGCTCCTCGAGGTGATGGCACCGCCAGATCCTGCGTGACCGCGCGAAGGCGCGGACGCGGGAGCCTAGGGTTGAGCCCGAGCAGGAGGACGCAGATGAGCGGTGAGTGGCCGCCCGCGCAGGACGCGGAGCGATCGGTCACGCCCGAGCGTCCCGCTCCTGGCCCGTCGCAGCCGTACGGCTCCTCGCCCTACGGAACCCCGCCACCGAGCGGCCCCGCACCCTTCGGTCCGCCGTATCCGCCGGGGCCCCCTCCGCACTGGCAGTTCGCGCCGCCCCAGCCGCTGTCCGGCGGTCCCACCACCCGGCGGCCGCCCCGGCACGGATGGGGGGCGGCCCTGGCCACCGTCGTCGGGTTGGTTCTGCTCGGACTGGTCGCGGTGCTGGTGCTCCCGTCGCTGGACGTGTTCCAGACGCCTTCCGGGACGCCCTCCCGGACGGCGCACCCCGCCCCGACCGGCACCTCGACGAAGAAGCCGGGCACGGCCCCGAAGCCGTCGATGCCCACGGACCCGAAGGACATCCTGAAGAAGAATCCGGTCTACGCGCTGACGGTGCCGGCCCGCTGCAGCTACCGGGGCAGGCCGTCGAGCCCTGCCGCCTTCCGCAGCCAGGTGAAGCTGCTCGTCGGCTGCGAGAACGCAGCCTGGAAGAAGGCGCTGTCCGCCACGCCGGTGGAGTTCACCAAGCCCAAGGTGACGTTCTACGGAACCCGGGTGGCCTCCCCCTGCGGAAAGCTCGGCAGCGCCTTCCCCGCCGCCTACTGCGGTTCGGACCGGACGCTCTACTTCTCGACCGCGTCGTACCGGCAGGGCCGCTACTACCGGCTCGCCGTCGCCCAGTTCGTCATGCACGAGTACGCGCACCACATCCAGCAACTGGCCGAGATCCTCCCGTCCACCTGGGTGATGGACGAGACCGCGGCCGCCACGAGCCGGCGGATCGAACTCCAGGCGCACTGCATGGCGCACTACCAGCTCACGCATTCCGGCCTGGGTTACTCCCCTGCCGATCGCGCCGACCTGGAGTACCAGTTCGGCTACACCAACGACGCGAGCGGCCATGGCAGTGCCACGGCCGAGCGGTACTGGGGACGCCGCGGGCTGTCGGCGAAGAGCATCGGGGCGTGCAACACCTGGAGCGTGAAGCCCGGCGTGGTGCGCTGACCCCACCGTCCGTCGGGCCGCTGACAAGGCAGGACGAGCCGCGCTGGATCATCTCACGGCCGCGCTGATTGGTCAGACCATTAGCAATTCTGCCCTAGACTTGGCTGTGGCAGGCACTCCTGCCGCCGCGCAGGGCGATCGGCCCCTTTCGTGCGGCCACCACCGACCGCTCCCGAGTCGTGCGACCCACGCCCTGGGGCAGGAGAGATATGACCGCTGAGATTGAGGAACGGGCCGGGCTGTACCGCGAAGAACCTTGGGAGGGCTTCACCGCCGGCCGATGGGTCGACCAGATCGACGTGCGGGACTTCATCCTGCGCAACTACACCCCGTACACCGGCGACGCCGGCTTCCTCTCCGGTCCGACGGCCCGCACCCTGACCGTCTGGGAGACCTTGCAGCGCGACTACCTCTCCGTCGAGCGCGCGAAGCGGGTCTACGACGTCGAGACCCACATCCCGGCCGACGTGGATGCGTTCCCGGCCGGCTACATCTGCGACGAGGACAACGTCATCGTCGGCCTCCAGACCGACACTCCCCTGAAGCGGCCGATGATGCCGGCGGGCGGGTGGCGCATGGTCGAGACCGCGATCCGTGAGGCGGGGCTCCAGCCCGACCTGCGGCTCAAGGAGGTCTTCACGAAGTACCGCAAGACGCACAACGAGGCCGTCTTCGACATCTACACCCCGCGCATCCGCGCGGCGCGCAGCGCCCACCTCGTCACTGGCCTGCCCGACGCCTACGGCCGCGGGCGGATCATCGGCGACTACCGGCGGGTGGCGCTCTACGGCGTCGACCGGCTCATCGAGGCCAAGCGTGCCGACATGGACTCCGTCGTGGACCAGCCCTTCAGCGAGAACTGGGCACGGTACCGCGAAGAGCACGCCGAGCAGATCAAGGCGCTGAAGAAGCTGCGCAACCTCGGCGAGGAGTACGGCTTCGACCTCGGCCGCCCCGCACGCACGTTCGTCGAGGCCGTCCAGTGGACCTACTTCGCGTACCTGGCCGCGGTCAAGAGCCAGGACGGCGCCGCGATGAGCATCGGGCGGCTCTCCGGCTTCTTCGACGTGTACGCCGAACGGGACCTCGCCGCCGGGACGCTCACCGAGTCCGAGGCCCAGGAGGTCATCGACGCCCTGGTGACGAAGCTGCGCATCGTCCGCTTCCTTCGCACCATCGACTACGACCAGATCTTCTCCGGCGACCCCTACTGGGCGACCTGGAGCGACGGCGGCTTCGCCGACGACGGTCGCACGCTGGTGACGAAGACGTCGTTCCGGCTGCTGCAGACCCTGCGCAACCTCGGCCCGGCCCCCGAGCCGAACATCACCGTCTACTGGGACGCGGCCCTGCCCGCCGGCTACAAGGACTTCTGCTCGCTGATCTCGATCGAGACCTCGGCGATCCAGTACACCTCCGACGCCGAGATCCGCGGCCACTGGGGCGACGACACCGGCATCGCCTGCTGCGTCTCGCCGATGGCGATCGGGAAGCAGATGCAGTTCTTCGGCGCCCGGCTGAACGCCGCCAAGACCCTGCTGTACGCCATCAACGGCGGCCGCGACGAGGTGTCGGGCAAGACCATCGTCCGCGACCTCGCGCCCATCGAGGGCGACGGCCCGCTCGACTTCGACACCGTGTGGGCCCGGTACGACGAGATGCTCACCTGGGCGGTCGAGACCTACGTCGAGGCGCTGAACATCATCCACTACAGCCACGACAAGTACGCGTACGAGGCGATGGAGATGGCGCTCCACGACGACGAGATCGTGCGGACGATGGGCTGCGGCATCGCCGGGCTGTCGATCGTCGCGGACTCGCTCTCGGCGATCAGGTATGCCACGGTCACGCCGATCCGTGACGAGACGGGCCTGGTGGTCGACTACCGCACGGAGGGTGAGTTCCCCCTGTACGGCAACGACGACGACCGGGCCGACGAGCTCGCTTCCCTGGTGGTCAGGACCGTCATGGACAAGATCCGCCGGATCCGGCTCTACCGTGACGCGGTCCCGACCCAGTCCGTTCTGACGATCACCTCCAACGTGGTGTACGGCAAGGCCACCGGCGCCTTCCCGTGCGGCCACGAGGCAGGCACGCCGTTCGCCCCGGGCGCCAACCCCGAGAACGGCCGCGACAGCCACGGCATGCTGGCCTCGATGCTGAGCGTGGGGAAGCTCTCCTACGACGACGCGCTCGACGGCATCTCGCTCACCAACACCATCACCCCGGACGCCCTCGGGCGCACCGGAGAGGAGCGGGTCGGCAACCTGGTGGGGATCCTGGACGCCGGCTTCGCCGAGGGTCTGTACCACGCGAACATCAACGTGCTCAACCGGGAGACGCTGCTCGACGCGATGGCCCACCCGGAGGACTACCCGCAGCTGACGATCCGTGTCTCCGGGTATGCGGTCAACTTCACGAAGCTCACCCGTGAGCAGCAGCTCGACGTGTTGTCGCGCACGTTCCACGAGGCCGTCTGAACGTGGCCCCGGCACTGGTGGAGGTCGCCCCGGGGTGTGAGCCCGGGGCGCCCGCACCGATCGCCCGGCTGGCCGGCCTGCCTCCGGCGCTCCACCTGGACCGCTCGGAGGAGTTGCTCGGCCTGCGCACCGGTGAGCTCGGCTCGGTGCACTCGTGGGAGCTGGTGACGGCCGTCGACGGTCCGGGCACCAGGATGACGACGTTCCTGGCCGGCTGCCCGTTGCGGTGCCTCTACTGCCACAACCCCGACACGCTGTACGCGAACCGGGGCCTGCCGGTGCGCGCCGACGACCTGCTCGCGCGGATCCGTCGCTACCGCGGGATCTTCCGGGCCACCGGCGGCGGCATCACGCTGTCGGGAGGCGAGGTGCTGATGCAGCCCGCCTTCGCCCGGCGGATCCTTCGCGGCGCCAAGGAACTGGGCATCCACACCGCCATCGACACCTCCGGCCACCTCGGGCGCAACGCCGACGACGCGATGCTCGCCGACGTGGACCTCGTCCTGCTCGACGTGAAGGCCGGCGACGAGGCCACCCATCGACAGGTCACCGGGCGCGACCTCGCCCCGACGCTGGAGTTCGGGCGCCGCCTGGCCGCGCTGGGTGTCGAAACCTGGGTCCGCTTCGTGCTCGTGCCCGGCCTCACCGACGATCCGGCCACCATCGCGGGGGTCGCCGACCACGCCGCCTCGCTCGGCAACGTGGCCCGGGTCGAGGTCCTGCCCTTCCACCAGCTCGGACGCTCGAAGTGGGACGAGCTCGGCCTCGACTACGCCCTGGCCGACACCCGTCCCCCCACAGCGGCCGAAGTGGAGGCCTGTCGGGCGGTCTTCCGCGCCCGCGGCCTGGTCACGTACTGACAGGGGGCGCCGCTGCGTGGGGAGCGGCGCCGGGCCCGGCTCTGCCGCTCGTCCCCCTGCGATCGGGAAGACGGGCCTGCATGCCGTCGAGGAGAAGCTGCAGCCCGTGCTCGAATCGCTCCTGTGTCGTGCCTGCGTACAGCTCGGCGCCGGCCCACACGATGTTCTCACGGTCAGGGTCGGGACTGTCGTCGTGCGTCCTCTCCATGCGTCGGGTCTCGGCCTCCCAGAGGGCGGCTCCCGCCACGAGGTTTCCCAGGGCGTGGTTGGCACGGACGGCCTCCCGGGGGCTCATGCCGGCGGCACGAAGGATTCCGAGGGTGGTGTCCAGTGCGCGCAGGCTGGGCGCGGTTGCCCGGGCTCGCGTGGTCAGGAGCATGGTGAGCTGCGGGCGGAGCACGAGTTCCTCCTTCATCCGGCACGCGACCCGGGTGAGGTCAGCCCGCCAGTCGCCGGTGAGCGGGTCGAGTTCGACCCGGTTGGTCAACGTGGTGACGACAAGGTCGAGCAGTTCGTCGCGGCTCTCGACGTGGCGGTAGAGGGACATGGTGCCGGCGCCGAGCTTCCGGGCCACTTCCCGCATGGTCAGCCCTTCCAGTCCCTTCTCGTCGAGCACCTCGATGGCGGCCGCCGCGATGGACGAACGGGACAGGCTCACACGCTCACTTGACACCTCTGCACCCTACAAGTAGCGTACAGCGTACGCAAGCGTACGTTGTACGCATTTCTGGAGGAGAAGAGCATGAACGTTCCTGCCCTGGTGAGCGCAGCGGTACTCGGCGCCCACGGCATCGGCCACGTCATCGGCTGGCTGCCCGCATGGGGGCTTGTCAGCTTCGAGGGGGTCTCGCGGCAGTCCTGGGCGCTCGACCCCGTCCTCGGCCAGCGGATGAGCGAATCGGTGGCCGGGACCGTGTACCTCCTCCCGACGATCGGGTTCGTCGCCGCGGCCGCAGCGCTCGCCACCGGGCACCCCTGGTCGCGCGAGGTCGCCGTGATCGCCGCGATCACCTCGCTGCTGGCGTCGGTCCTCTTCCCTGTGGCGTTGCCACCGAGCTCACTCGTGGGCTCGACGGCCCTGAACCTGGTCGTGCTCGGTGTGGCGACCTGGGGACAACCGCTCCTCACCCAGCTGGGCAGGCCCTAGCTGCCCTGGCCGGGCGCTGGTCCGTCCGCTCGTCAAGAAAGCCCGGCGAACCCCGCCTTCACCCGATCGATCAGGACCAGGCGCTGGTCGTAGGGCAGGAAGGCGCTCTTCGCGGCATTGATGCTGAACCGGCGCAGGTCGGCCAGGTCGTAGTCGAACGCCTCGCTCAGCAGGGCGAACTCACGACTCAGCGTGGTGCGGCTCATCAGCCGGTTGTCGCAGCTCACGGTCACCCGGAAGCGCAGCTCCGCGAGCCGGCCGAACGGGTGGTCGGCGATCGTGGCGGCGATTCCGGTCTGCAGGTTCGAGGACGGGCACAGCTCCAGCGGGATCCGCCGGTCACGGATGTAGCCGGCGAGCTCGCCCAGGGTGCCGTCCGTGGCGATGTCGTCGGCGAGGTGGACGCCGTGCCCGAGCCGGGACGCCCCGCAGAGCTGGACGGCCTCCCAGATCGAGGGCAGCCCGAACGCCTCCCCCGCGTGGATCGTGAACTCGAAGTTGTGCCGCTTGAGGTAGTCGAAGGCTTCGACGAACCGGCTGGGCGGGAAGCCGTCCTCCGCCCCGGCGATGTCGAAACCACACACGGAGTTGTGCCGGTTGGCGACGGCCAGTTCCGCGATCTGGGTGGTGGGTGCCCCGTGCCGCATCGAGGTGAGGATCTGCCGGGCGAGAATCGGGCGCCCCGCGGCCGCGCAGGCAGCCATCCCGTCGGCCAGGCCGTCGCGGACCGCGTCCACGGCCGCCTGCAGGCTGAGTCCGGCACGGAGGTGCTGCTCGGGCGCCCAACGCGCCTCCGCGTAGACGACGCCGTCCATCGCCTGGTCCTCGACGAACTCGGCGGCGACACGGCGCAGCTGCTCGCGGGTCTGCATCACCGCGATCGTGTGGTCGAAGGTCTCCAGGTAACGCACCAGCGAGCCGGAGTCTGCGGCCTCGAAGAACCAGTCGGCCAGGGCGGCCGGGTCCTCGGTCGGCAGCACGTGTCCGACGGCGCGGGCCTCCTCGACGATGGTCGCGGCCCGCAGCCCGCCGTCCAGGTGATCATGGAGGGCGACCTTGGGCACCGCCCGGCACACCTCGATCGGGACGCCCAACTCACGCCTCCCGGACGTGGTCGAGCTCGGCAGCCCCGAAGGCCTGCGGCAGCACCTCCGACATCGAGAGCAGTCCTGTCGGGGTGTCCACGACCAGCTCGGGACCCCCGTGCTCCCACAGCAGTTGCCGGCACCGTCCGCACGGCATCAGCTTCTCGCCCAGCGCATTGCAGCAGGTGAACGCGACCAGACGACCACCGCCGGACGCGACGAGCTCGCTGACCAGGCCGCACTCCGCGCACAGGGCCACTCCGTACGCGGCGTTCTCCACATTGCAGCCCGTGACCACCCGCCCGTCGTCGACGAGCGCCGCCGCACCGACCGGGAAGTGCGAGTACGGCACGTACGCCCGCTCGACCATCGCGCGAGCACGCGCACGCAGGGCTTCCCAGTCGAAGTCGCTAATTGGCTTCACCCTTCCGGTAGACCTGTCCATCGGCGGCCGGCATGCGCAACCGCTGCGCCGAGAAGGCCAGCACCAGCAGGGTCGCGATGTACGGGGTCATGGACGTGAACTCGGCCGGGACCTCGCTGGTCAGGGCGAACCAGGCGAGCACGCCGAGGGCCAGGACGACGCGCCAGATGCCGGCGAACGGGCGGCCGCGCCAGTGCCGGACGAGCTGCCAGACGCCCCAGGCGAGCAGGAGCAGGCCGATGGGGAGCAGGTAGGCGTGGATCACGTCGCCGCGGCCACGCAGCTGGATGGCGTCGGCGTAGCCGAACAGCAGGGCGCCGGCGGCGAGACCACCGGGGCGCCAGTTGCCGAAGATCATGGCGGCGAGGCCGATGTAGCCGCGTCCGCCGGTCTGGCCCTCGCGGTAGAGGTTGGACGCGACCAGCACGAGGAACCCCCCGGCGAGCCCGGCGAGCCCGCCGGAGACCAGGACGGCGAGGAACTTGTAGCGCAGCACGTTGACGCCGAGGGTCTCGGCGGCCCACGGCGCCTCGCCGCAGGACCGGAGCCGCAGGCCGAACGGTGTCCGCCACAGCAGCCACCACGATCCGACCAGCAGGACCACCGCGATCACGGTGAGGACGTTCACGTTCGTCGTCACCGCGCGCAGGATGCCGGCCAGGTCGGCCACCAGCCACATGCGCGACTGCTCCAGGGAGAGCAGCGCGTCGCCGAGCCCGGGAATCGACAGGAACGGCAACTGGTCCAGGGGCGGGGACTGCGTCGGGCCGCCGCCCGGCATCCCGGAGAACGTGCGGACGGCGAGATAGGCACCCGCACCGGCGCCGAGCAGGTTGACCGCGACGCCGGAGACGATGTGGTCGACACCGAAGATCACGGTGGCGAGCGCATGGATGGCGCCGCCGACGATGCCCATCAGCACGGCGCCGAGGATGCCTGCCCACGGCCCGTAGAGGAAGCCGAAGTAGGCCGCCCCCCAGGTACCGAGGATCATCATGCCCTCGAGGCCGATGTTGACGACGCCGGAGCGTTCCGACCACAGGCCGCCGAGGCCGGCCAGCGCCAGCGGCATGGCCAGACCGATCGCGGCGGCGAGCGCGCCGGAGGAGTCGATGTCGTTGGCCCCGGTCAGGACGCGCACCGTCGCCACCACCACGAGGGAGGCGCCGATCAGGGCCGGCCAGTACCAGACCGGGCGCCCCGGCTCGATCGAAGCCTTCAGCGGCTGCGGGGTCGTCTGCGTGGTCATGCCGCCACCTCCTCGGTCGCAGGGACGGGTTGGACGGCGAGTTCACGCGCGACCCGGCGTTGCTCCATCCGGAGCCCGGCCCGACGCACCACCTCGTAGGCGATGACCACGGAGAGGACGATGATGCCCTGGATGATCAGGACGAGCCGGTCGGAGACACCGGCGCTGATCTGCAGGCCGTTGCTGAGCTGGTTGAGGTAGCCCCACAGCAGGGCCGAGACGGCCATGCCGATCGGGTGGTTGCGTCCGAGCAGGGCCACCGACATCCCGGCGAAGCCGAGCCCGGCCTGCACGGTGTCGCCGTAGGCGAAATCCTGGCCGAACAGCAGCGGCATGCCGACCAGGCCGGCGATCGCGCCCGAGAGGACCATCGAGATCACGATCATCCTCTTCACGTTCACGCCGCTGGCGATCGCGGCGGTCTCGGACTGCCCGGTCGCGCGCAGGTCGAAGCCGAAGCGGGTCTTGCCGAGCACGAACCAGAACAGGATGCCGACGGCGACGGCCAGGAAGATCAGCCCGTACACCTCACGCCCGGTCCCGAGCAGCCAGCTCAGGTTGATACCGGGGACGCGGGAGTCCTCGGCGAGGATCCGCGTGCTGGTCGCGTTGGAGCCCTCCACCTTCACCGCCGCGCCCTTGAGCAGGTACGCGACGAGGTAGGTGGCGATGTAGTTGAGCATGATCGTGCTGATCACCTCCGACACGCCGCGCCCCACCTTGAGGATGCCGGCGATCGCCGCCCAGACCGCGCCGGTCACCATGGCGACGACGATGGCGACGAGGATGTTCAGCCAGCCCGGCAGGAAGTGCGCGCCCGCGAACACCGCCGCCGCGAACGACGCGATGCGGTACTGGCCGTCCACACCGATGTTGAACAGGTTCATCCGGAACCCGATCGCCACCGCGACGGCCGAGAGGTACAAGACGGTCGCCTCGTTGAGGATGGCCACCATCTGGCGCGGCAGCGGCGCCTTGAACAGCACCTGCCAGACGGCCAGCACGGGATCCCCGGCGACCAGCAGGATCAGGGAGGTGAGCACGAGGGCCACCACGATGGCGAGCGCGGGAGCAGCGATCCCGAGCCCGATCCTGCGCACGTCGACCTTCATCGGGCCTCCTCCTCAGCTGCGCCGGCGCCGGTCATGGCCGCCCCCAGTTCCTCGCGTGTCACGACATCGGGGTCGAACTCCCCGGACAGGCGTCCCCGCAGGATCACCCGGATCGTGTCGGAGAGCCCGACGAGCTCCTCGAGGTCGGCGGAGATCAGGAGCACGCCCATCCCCTCGCGACGGGCCGCCTTGATCAGGTCCCAGATCGCGGCCTGGGCGCCGACGTCGACGCCGCGGGTGGGGTGCGCGGCCAGGAGGACGCGCGGGGTGTGGCTCATCTCGCGACCGACGATCAGCTTCTGCTGGTTGCCGCCGGACAGCGACGCGGCGGTGACCAGGATCGAGGGGGTACGGACGTCGAACTCCGCCACCACCCGGTCGGTGTCGGCCTTGGCCGCGCGCGCGTCGATCAGGGGGCCGCGGACGTTCGGCGCCTGCGTCTGGTGGCCGAGGATCATGTTCTCCCACAGCGGCGCCTCAAGGAGCAGGCCGTGGCGGTGCCGGTCCTCGGGGATGTAGCCGACCCCGGCCTCCCGGATCTCGCGGACCCCGGCCTCGGTGATGTCGCGGTCCTCCAGCAGCACCCGTCCGGCGCTCGGGCGGCGCATGCCCATCACCACCTCGACCAGCTCGGCCTGCCCGTTGCCTTCGACGCCGGCGATGCCGACGATCTCACCGGCGTGGACGACGAGGTCGATCCCGTCGAGGACCTTGCGACGGCTGCCGGCGGCGCCCGCGAGGTCGATGCCCTGCAACGTGAGCCGGGGCTGGTCGGTGACCGTGGACTCCTCGGTCTGCGGGGAGGGCAGCTCGGAGCCCACCATCAGCTCCGCGAGCTGACGGGCCGTGACCTTCTTCGGGTCGACGGCAGCGACCGTCGTCCCGCGCCGGATGACGGTGATGTCGTCGGCGACCGAGAGCACCTCGTCCAGCTTGTGCGAGATGAAGATGACCGTGAGCCCCTCGGCCTTGAGTTCGCGCAGGTGGTCGAACAGCTCGTTGACCTCCTGGGGCACGAGCACGGCGGTGGGTTCGTCCAGGATCAGGATCTTCGCCCCCCGGTAGAGCACCTTGACGATCTCGATGCGCTGGCGGTCGCCCACGCCCAGGTCGGCCACCAGGGCGTCCGGGTCGATGTGCATCCCGTACTCGGCCGAGATCTCGCGGATCTTCGTGCGCGCGGTCTCGCCGATGCCGTGGAGGCCCTCCGCGCCCAGCACGACGTTCTCGAGGACGGTGAGGTTGTCGGCCAGCATGAAGTGCTGGAACACCATGCCGATGCCGACCTTGATGGCCTCGGTGGGGCTCTTCAGGACGACCTCGCGGCCGTTGATGGCGATGGTGCCCTCGTCGGGCAGCTGGACGCCGTAGAGGATCTTCATCAGCGTCGACTTGCCGGCGCCGTTCTCGCCGACGATGGCGTGGATGGTGCCCCGGCGGACGCTCAGCGCGATGTCGCGGTTCGCGACCACACCGGGGAAGCGTTTGGTGATCCCGTTCAATTCGACAGCCAGGTCAGCCAGGGCTCCGGACTGCTCCGCGGTCTCGACGGCAGTGGACATGCACGACTCCTCGTCCCGGGATCACCGACCCGGCCTCGCTGCCGGGCCGGCCCCTCGAACGGCACTCTAGTGGGA
>JAEVYS010000046.1 GCA_023392635.1 Actinomycetes bacterium
GTGTGGGGTTGTGTGGCTGATCAGCCGTAGGTGTCCTCGTCGGAGAACAGTCCCGAGACGCTCTCTCCGCAGTTGATGCGTCGGACGGCCTCGGCGAACAGGGGTGCCACCGACACGGTCGTCAAGCGCTCCAGGCCGACCGGCGGCGGCACCGTATCCGTGGCCACGATCTCGACGAGGTCGGCCTCGGCGTTCAACCGTTCCACCGCCTTGCCGCTGAACAGGCCGTGGGTGGTGGCGACCGAGATGGAGTTCACGTGGTACCGGCGGACAGTCTCGATCAGTTCCACGACGGAGCCCGCGGTGGCGATCTCGTCGTCGAGGATGATCACGTCCTTTCCGCCGACCTTGCCCACGATGGCATCGATCACGACCTTGTCGTCGGCCTGGCGACGCTTCGACCCGGCGGCCATCGGGATGCCGAGCATCCGGGCGAAGTGGTTCGCCTCCTTGGCGTTGCCGAAGTCGGGCGACACCACCACCGACCGGCTCAGGTCGCGGGACCGGAAGTGGCGCGCCAGCACCGGGAGCGCGGTGAGGTGGTCGACCGGCATCGAGAAGAAGCCGTGCACCTGCGGCGCGTGCAGGGCCATGGTCAGCACGCGGTCGGCGCCCGCGGTCTGGATCAGGTCGGCGACCAGGCGTCCCCCGATGCTGATCCGGGGAGCGTCCTTCTTGTCCGAGCGGGCGTAGGCGTAGTGCGGCATGACCACCGTGACGTGGGCAGCGGAGGCGCCCCGCGCCGCGTCCACCATCATCAGGAGCTCCATCAGGTTCTCCTGGGTGGGCGGCACCAGGGGCTGCACGATGTACACGTCCCGCTGGCGGCAGTTGGCCCGCAGCTGGACCTGCAGGCAGTCGTTGGAGAACCGGGAGAGCCGCGAGGCCGAGAGTTCCACCCCGAGGATGCGACACATCTCCTCGGCGAAGTCGCGGTGGGCGTGGCCCGAGAAGACGGTGATGTCGGTCACAAGGCAGAACCATAACCGCCGGGATCAATCCTGCGAGCCCGGCGACCGGCGTCGAGACGCGGCGGCAGCGACCCCCCGGTTGTGCCCCGCCGCGCTAGGAGTTGAACTTGTAGCCCAGGCCGCGCACGGTGACCAGGAGCTCGGGATTGGCGGGGTCCTGCTCGAGCTTGGCGCGCAGCCGCTTCACGTGGACGTCCAGGGTCTTGGTGTCCCCGACGTAGTCAGGGCCCCAGACCCGGTCGATCAACTGGCCGCGGGTGAGCACGCGTCCCGAATTGCGCAGCAGCAGTTCCAGCAGCTCGAACTCCTTCAGGGCGAGCTGGACGGGCGTCCCGCGGACGGTGGTCTCGTGGCGCTCGACGTCCATCCGGACGCCGCCGGCCTCGACCACGTCGCTGCCCATCTCGACGTCCTGCCCACGACGCAGCACTGCCCGGATGCGGGCGACGAGCTCGCGGTGGCTGAACGGCTTGGTGACGTAGTCGTCGGCGCCCAGTTCCAGGCCCACCACCTTGTCGATCTCGGTGTCGCGGGCGGTGACCATGATGATCGCGACGTTGCCGCGCACCCGCAGCTGCCGGCACACCTCGGTGCCCGACATCCCCGGCATCATCAGGTCGAGCAGCACGATGTCGGCGCCCTGCCGGTCGTACGCAGCCAGGCCGGCCGCGCCGTCCGGGGCGAGCGTGACGTCGAAGCCCTCCTTCTGGAGCAGGAACCCGAGCGTCTCCCGGTAGGTCTCCTCGTCCTCGATGATCAGCACCCGTGTCATCCGGCTGCCCCTTCCCGGCTGGCGGGCAGCCTGAGCGTGAATGTCGATCCCTGGCCGAGCCGGCTCCAGACGGAGACCTCGCCGCCGTGCGCCTGCGCCACGTGCTTGACGATGGACAGCCCCAGGCCGGTGCCCCCGCTCGCGCGGCTGCGGCCGGCGTCCACCCGGTAGAAGCGTTCGAAGATCCGCTTCTGGTCGGCCTCGCTGATGCCGATCCCGTTGTCGGTCACCCTGATGTCGACGTGCCCGTCGGACGTCTGGCCGGTGACAGCCACCCGCGCGCCCGGCTCCGAGTACGCGACGGCGTTCTGCACCAGGTTGGTGACCGCTGTCTCGAGCTCCTCCCCGTCCCCGACCACCTGGAGGCCGGGTGGGACGTTGACCGAGAGGTGGATGCCGCCCGCGTCGGCGATCTCGCGGCAACGGGCGACGGACGCCTCCAGCAGCGCCTTCACGTCCACCTCGTGGGCGGCGAGCAGCGGGTTCTGCGCCTGCAGCCGCGACAGCGCGATGATCTGCGAGACGAGCTCGTTGAGGCGCCGGGCCTCCTTCGAGAGCTTGGCGAGGAAGGTGTGCACCGCGTCCGGTTCGTCGGCGGCGGCGTCCGCTGCCTCAGCCAGAAGGGTGATCGCACCGATCGGGGTCTTCAGCTCGTGGGTGATGTTCGCGACGAAGTCGCGGCGGGTCTCGCTGAAGCGCAGGTCGGCGGAGCGGTCCTCGCCCACCACCACGGCCGCGCCGTTGCTCAACGGCACCACCTTGACGCCCAGCTGCACCGACGGGCTGGACGGCCCGGCGGGCAGGCGCAGGTCCCGCTCGACCGGGCGTCCCGACCTGCGCGCCTCGGCCAGGAGCTCGACCACCGCGGCCGGGCCGATGGACGAGCCACGGGCCAGGCCACAGGCCTTCGCGAACGACGACGCGGCCAGCACCGTGTCTGCGGCGGTCACCACGAGGACGCCGGCGGCGAGCGGAGCGAGGATCTCGGTGAGTTGCTGGCGGGCGATCAGCTCGCTCGCCGCGCGGGCACTCGCCCTGCGCACTCCCAGCCAGACGGCGAGAGCACCGAGCCCGGCACCCAACACCAGGCCCAACAGCGCCGCGGCGAAGGGTGTCATGCCCCGGAGTCTAGACACCTCCCGCCCCGGCCGATCGGCCCAATCCGCCCGTCCCGGGCGAGCGTGGCCGAAGGTTCACCGACTGTTCACCGGGAGTTGGGCGAGGGTGCGGCTCGTGGGCCGGGGCGCTGTCTACCCTCTGCTGCTGGGACAATTGCACCGACCGGACGGACGGCGCCCGCCGAGACACGGAAGAAGACGCATGCGCGACAACTACCACGAGAGCCTGCAGAGTGTGGTCACCGACCTGGTGGGCATGAGCGAGGCGGTCCAGGTCGCCGTCCGCGATGCCACCACGGCGCTGCTGGAGGCCGACCTGGCCATCGCCGAGCAGGTGATCAGCGAGGACGCGAAGATCGACCACTTGCACGACGAGCTGGAGGCGCGCTGCTTCTCGCTGCTGGCCCGGCAGGCCCCCGTGGCGGGAGAACTGCGCACGGTCGTGGCCGCCATGCGGATGGTCGCTGACCTGGCACGGATGGGTGACCTGGCGGCGCACGTGGCCAAGATCGCCCGACTCCGCTACCCCGACCGTGCCGTCCCGGAGGGGCTGGTGCCCAACTTCACCCTGATGGCGCGGGTGGCCGGCGAGATGGTGAGCACCGCCGGCCGCTCGCTGCAGGAGCGGAACGCGCACGACGCCGGCAAGCTGGCCGACAGCGACGAGGAGATGGACGAGCTGCGCCGCAGCCAGTTCCGGCTCATGCTCGGAAAGGAGTGGCCGTACTCGGTGGAGGCCGCCGTCGACGTGGCGCTGCTGGGCCGCTACTACGAGCGGATCGCCGACCACGCCGTCCTCATGGCGTCCCGGGTGATCTACGTGGTCACCGGCCTGCTGCCCGAGGGCGAGAACTGGCCGGTCGCCTGACCCGGAAACACCGCAAGCTGTGAGTTGGGCCGTGATC
>JAEVYS010000084.1 GCA_023392635.1 Actinomycetes bacterium
CGCGGGCGACCCGGCCGGCCCCCGCGGGCCCGGGCCGGTTCTTCATTTCGCTATTCCGGGGAGCAAAGGGGCGATTCGGGAGCGAACTCGGCTTTCGGGAGCGAAACGGTCGCGGCCGGCACCCGCCGCTCAGGGCTCGAAGCGGTACCCGACGCCGGGCTCGGTGATGAAGTGACGGGGATTGCTCGGGGATTCTTCCAGCTTCCGGCGCAGTTGCGCGAAGTAGACCCGCAGGTAGTTCGTCTCCTTCTCATAACCCGGGCCCCAGACCTCGGCGAGCAGTTGCGCGCCGGAGACCAGCGCGCCCGGATGTCGCAGCAGTGCCTCCACCAGGTGCCATTCGGTGGGCGTGAGCCGGATGTCCACGCCGTGACGTGTCGCCCGTTTGGCCGCCAGGTCGAGGGTGAAGGCCGACGTGGTCACGACCGGCCCGGCACCCAGTTCCTGCACGTCCGCCCGGCGCAGGGCTGCGCGCACCCTGGCCACGAGTTCGTCCATGCCGAACGGCTTGGTCACGTAGTCGTCGGCCCCTGCGTCCAGTGCCCGCACCTTCTGGGCCTGGCTGTCCCGCGCGGACAGCACGATGATCGGGACCGTCGACCAGCCGCGCAGGCCGGCGATCACGTCCACGCCGTCGAGGTCGGGCAGCCCGAGGTCGACGATCACCAGGTCGGGTGGGCTGGACGCGGCCGTCCGCAGTGCTGCGGCGCCGGTGCCCACGGCTTCCACCTCGTAACGGCGGGCCTTGAGGTTGATGGTGAGCGCCCGGCGCAGGGCCGGCTCGTCCTCAACGATCAGCAGCCGCGGCATCGGCCACCTCCAGGGTCACGGTCATGGTCAGTCCCCCGCCCGGCGTACGGGACGGGGTGAGGGTACCGCCCATCGCCTCGGCGAAGCCGCGGGCGATCGCCAGCCCGAGTCCCACCCCGGTCGTCGAGCGATCGCCGAAGTGCTGGAACGGGGCGAAGATCTCCTCGAACCGTTCCGGCGCGACCCCGGGCCCGTGGTCGACCACGCGTACGGCGACACGCCCGGGCAGCTTCTCCGCGGCGATGACCACCTTCTCTCCCGGCGGGAGGTGGCGGTCGGCATTCGCGACCAGGTTCACCAGCACCCGCTCCAGCAGCCCGGCGTCGGCAAGGATCATCGGGAGGTCCTCGGGGATCGCGAGCTGGACCCGTCCCTCACCGAGGCGTACCACGCCCGCCAGCACCTCCAGCAGCACCGTGGGCCGCGGGTGGACGGACAGGGCACCGGCCTGGAGCCGGCTCATGTCGAGCAGGTTGCCGATGATGTCGTTCAGGCGGCGGGCGTGCTCCTCGATCGTCTCCAGCAGCTCCGACTGGTCATCCGGGTCGAGCTCGATGTCGGTCTGGCGCAACGTCGACGCCGCCGCGGTGATCGCGGCGAGCGGGTTGCGCAGGTCGTGGCCCACCGCCGCGAGCAGGCTGGCACGCAGCTCGTCGATGCGGCCGAGCTCCTCGGCGCGGCGCGCCTGGTCGGCGAGCTGGCGCGTCCGCCACAGGCGTCCGGCGGTCATGGCCAGGGCGTCGAGCAGGCTGCGGTCCTCGCCCACGCGCTCGGGCCCGCTGAGCTCGAGCTGCAGCTTCTCTCCGGCGGGGGCGACGATCAGCACGTCGTCGGGCTCCGGGCTGCCGGCAGCGGCCAGCACCCGGCCGTCCCCGGTGAGCGTGACCGCGTGCATGCCGTAGATCGTCCGGGCTTCGGCGAGGGCGAGCTCGACCGACTGCGGCCCGTGGTCGCGATTGCCGAGTTCCGCCAGCCACTCCGCCTCCAGGCGGGCGCGCTCCGCACGCCCACGGGCGCGCGCGCCGGCCTCGGTCACCACCCCGACCAGGGCGGCGACCGCGAGGAAGATCACCAGGTCGATGAGTTCGTTCGTGCTGGCCACCAGCAGGCTGCCGTACGGCCGGGTGAACAGGAAGTTCGCCAGGCCGAAGCTGATCGCGGACGCGGCGAGCGCCGGCCAGACCCCGCCGGCGGCGGACGCGCCCACCGAGACCAGCACGAACAGCAGCAGGACGGTGTCCAGGCCCAGGCTGTCACGGACCGGCAGGAGGAGCAGCGCGAGCAGCGGGGAGCCGAGGACAGCCACCCCGAAGCCGTACAGCTGGCGACGCCGCGACAGCCGCGTGCCGAGGCCGCTGGCACCCTCGGTGCCGCTGAACTGCTGGCTCACGGGGTCGAGCTTGCCAGAGTCGCCCGGGGCCGGCGCTGAGGGTCGCCGATCACCGTCCGATCAGCGCGCCGGGACGGACCTGGTGCTCCCCACCCGCGGCGGTCCCGGCGTTCTCGGCAGGAGCAGCGGAGGTTGACGCCGGGGCGGCGCCGGCAGGGTCACGCCCCTGGGCGGGCGGGGGCACGGCCACGTCCGCCTCCGCGCCCGGACGCTCGAGCACGTACGGCTCGGCCGAACTCAACTGGTAGGGAACGCTGGTGACCATCACGCCCGGCATGTAGAGCAGGCGCGACTTGAGCCGCAGCGCGCTCTGGTTGTGCAGGACCTGCTCCCACCAGTGCCCGACGACGTACTCAGGGATGAACACCTGCACCACGTCGCGCGGGCCCACGTGGATCCGGGCGAGGTAGTCCAGCACCGGCTCGGTGAGGTCGCGGTACGACGAGGAGACGATCGTCAGCGGGACCGCGATGTCCCGGCTCGCCCACTCGTCCACGAGCTTGCGCGTGCGGGCAGGGTTGGTGTCGACCCGCAGCGCGGTGATCGTGCTCGGACGGATGGCCCTGGCGAACGCGAGCGCCTTGAGGGACGGCTCGTTGAGCTGGCTGATCAGCACCACGGCGTGGATCCGGCTGGGCAGCGTGATGCCGGCGGCCTTCGGCATCAGCTGGCGGGAGACCCGCCGGTAGTGGCCGTGGATCCGCAGCATGACGAAGAAGAGCAGCGGGATCGCGATCACGACGAGGTAGGCGCCGTGCGTGAACTTGGTGATCAGGACGATCACCAGCACCACGGCGGTGGCGATCGCACCGACCCCGTTCACGACCAGTGAGCCCACGCGCTTCGGCGTCCACCCCTCCTCGGCGGCCTGGCGGCGCCAGTACACGACCATTCCCGACTGGCTGAGGGTGAACGAGACGAAGACGCCGAGGATGTAGAGCTGGATCAGCCGGGTGACCGACCCGTCGAAGGCGATGATCAGGCCGGCCGCGACGGACGCGAGGATGAGGATGCCGTTGCTGAACACCAGGCGGTCGCCGCGGCGTCCGAGCTGCTTGGGCATGTACTTGTCCTCGGCCAGGATGGACGCGAGGATCGGGAACCCGTTGAAGGCGGTGTTGGCCGCCAGTACCAGGATCAGGGTCGTGAAGCCCTGCACGGCGAAGAAGCCGAGGGTGTTGTTGCCGAAGACGGCCGCCGACAGCTGCGCGAGCACGGTGCGCTGCTCGTAGCCCGCGGGCACGTGCGTGAGATCACTGAGGCTGTCCGCGATGTGCAGGTTCGACCAGGTGCTCAGCACGGAGATGCCGATCATCATCGCGATGCTCAGCGCGCCCATCATCAGCAGCGTGATCGAGGCGTTGCGCGGCTTCGGCGGCCGGAACGTCGGGACGCCGTTGCTGACCGCCTCGACGCCGGTCAGCGAGGTGCAGCCGGACGCGAAGGCCCGCAGCAGCAGGATGATCAGGGCTGCGCCGGCCGGGCTCACGTTGGTGAAGCCGAGACCGGCCGACTCGGCCACCGGCATCCGTCCGTTGAGCGCGCTCCAGAAGCCGGCGCCGAGCATGACGAACACGCTCAGGATGAATCCGTACGTGGGGATCGCGAACAGGGTGCCGGATTCGCGGACGCCGCGCAGGTTCATCACGGTGAGCACGAGGATGAAGCCGAGGCAGAGCAGGACGCCGTGCGGACGCAGCTGCGGGAACGCGGAGACGAAGTTCTCCACGCCGGACGCGATGGAGACGGCCACGGTCATCACGTAGTCGACCATCAGCGCGGCGGCGGCGACGAGGGAGGCGTTGCGCCCGAGGTTCGCGCGGCTGACCGCGTAGGCGCCGCCCCCGTCCGGGTAGGCGTGGCAGGTCTGTCGGTAGCTGAGGGTGACCAGCGCGAGGAGCGACACGACGGCGAGGGCGATCCACGGGGTGAGCAGGACGGCACTCGCGCCACCGAGGGCCAGCACGAGCAGGATCTCCTGGGTCGCGTAGGCGTTCGACGAGATGGGGTCGGAGCAGTACACCGGCAGGGCGAGGCGCTTGGGCAGCAGGGTCTCCCCCAGCTGGGTCGAACGCATCGGGTTGCCGACGAGCAGGCGTTTGGGCACCCGGAACGAAGTGGTCACCTCTCCAGCGAAGCGCGTCCGGCGCTCCTCCGGCCCCGGCCTTGACGCGTTCTTGGCGCCCCGGCGTCCGACCTTGACGCGTCCTTGACGCCCCCGGACCGAATTGGGGACGGTTCTCAATCCGGTCCACCCTCACGCCGCGTGAAGGTGGACCGGATTGAGAACCGTCCCCAACTCGGTCCAGGGTCGCTGGTTCGGGCCCGGGGTGCCGGCGGGGATAGCGTGAGGGCATGCGCGCGTTGGTGAAGACCGCTCCGGGCCCCGGCCTGGAGTTGATCGAGGTTCCCGAGCCCACCTGTGGGCCCGACCAGGTGAAGATCAAGGTGATGCGCGCCGGCCTGTGCGGAACCGACCTGCACCTTGAGGGGTGGGACGACTGGGCGGCGAGCACCGTCGTCGCGCCGCTGGTGATCGGGCACGAGTTCTACGGCGAGGTGGTGGAGGTCGGGGCGGAGGTGACCGGCATCAGCCCGGGCGACCGGGCGTCCGGCGAGGGCCACATCGTCTGCGGACGCTGCCGCAACTGCCGTGCCGGGCGCCGCCACGTGTGCATCCACACCGTCGGGCTCGGCGTGAACACCGACGGCGCCTTCGCCGACTACGTGGTGCTTCCCGCGTCCAACGTCTGGCTGCAGCCGGACGCGGTCGATCCCGAGCTCGGCGCCATCTTCGACCCGCTCGGCAACGCCACCCACACCGCGCTGCAGTGGCCAGCAGTGGGGGAGGACGTCCTGATCACCGGCGCCGGCCCCATCGGCGTCATGGCCGCGGCGATCGTCCGCCACGCGGGGGCCAAGCACGTCGTCGTCACCGACATCAGCGACTACCGGCTCGGCCTGGCCGCAGCTGCCGGCGCCGACCTGTGCGTGAACGTCGCCCGGGAGCGCATCGCGGACGCGCAGACCTCGCTGCACATGCTCGAGGGCTTCGACATCGGCCTGGAGATGTCCGGCTCGCCGTCCGCGGTGACCGAGATGCTGGCCAACCTCAACCACGGCGCCAAGGTGGCCATGCTCGGGCTCCCCAAGGACCCGTACCCGATCGACTGGGGACGGGTGATCACCCACATGATCACCATCAAGGGCATCTACGGTCGCGAGATGTACGAGACCTGGTACCTGATGAGTTCGATGCTCGCCGCCTCGCCGACGTTCGCGGACGCGGTCCGCTCGGTCATCACCCACCGGTTCGCCGCGGCGGACTGGCAGGAGGCCTTCGCCACCGCCCGCAGCGGCGAGTGCGGCAAGGTCATCCTCGACTGGAGCTGAGCCCGGCGGCGGGCGGGGGCGGAATAGGCTGCGGACATGTACGCGATCCGCGACGACCTGAGGACAACGCTCGACGAGATCCGGGACGCCGGGCTCTACAAGTCCGAGCGCGAGCTCACCACCGCGCAGTCGGCACACGTGGCCACGCCGTCCGGCCCGGTGCTCAACTTCTGCGCCAACAACTACCTCGGCCTCGCCGACCATCCCACGGTGGTCGCCGCGGCGAAGTACGCGCTCGACCAGTGGGGCTTCGGCATGGCGTCGGTGCGGTTCATCTGCGGGACGCAGACCCTGCACACCCAGCTGGAGCGACACCTGAGCGAGTTCCTCGGGATGGACGACACGATCCTGTTCTCGAGCTGCTTCGACGCCAACGGCGGCGTCTTCGAGGTGCTCTTCGACGCCGAGGACGCAATCATCTCCGACGAGCTGAACCACGCGTCCCTCATCGACGGCATCCGGCTCAGCCGGGCCCGGCGCTACCGCTACCGCAACGCCGACCTCGCCGACCTCGAGGCCCGGCTGCAGGACGCCGCGTCCGCGCGGCGCCGGGTCATCGTCACCGACGGCGTGTTCTCGATGGACGGGTCCTACGCGCCGCTGCCGGGCATCTGCGACCTCGCCGAGGAGTACGGCGCCCTGGTGCTGGTCGACGACTCCCACGCGGTCGGCCTGGTGGGTGCCCACGGCCGCGGGACGCCTGAATTGCTCGGGGTCTCGGGCCGGGTGGACATCCTCACGGGCACCCTCGGCAAGGCCCTCGGCGGTGCGTCCGGCGGTTACGTCAGCGGGCCCGCCGAAGTGGTCGCGCTCCTGCGGCAACGTGCGCGGCCCTACCTGTTCTCCAACTCGGTGGCGCCCGCGGTGGTGGCCGGCTCCCTGGAGGCGCTCGACCTGGTGAGTTCCTCCGCCGCGGCGCGCGAGCGGCTCGCCGCCAACGCCGGCCTGTTCCGCGAGCTGATGGGCGAGGCCGGTTTCGAGTTGCTGCCCGGCACCCACCCCATCGTCCCGGTCATGTTCCCCGGGGAGGACGGTGCCCGAGTGGCCGCCCAGATCGCCGACCGCATGCTCGCCGAGGGGGTCTACGTGATCGCCTTCAGCTACCCGGTGGTGCCCAGGGGGCGGGCCCGGATCCGCGTCCAGCTGTCGGCGGCCCACACCGATGCGGACGTGCGGACGTGCGTACGCGCCTTCATCGCGGCCCGCGACGCCGTGGCGCCGTGACCAGAAAGCTCGCGGGAGCGGCGTAACTTTCGGGCGCCGGGCGGCGGTTAACGGGGTGGAGAGGGGATCCATGGGCATCGACGAATCGGAGATCTCGCGGCTGTTGGCCGGCGAGGTTCCCGCCGACGATCCCCAGCTGGGCAAGGTCTCGGCCTTCCTCGGCAGCCTCGAGGCGTCCTGTCCCCCCAGCAACGTCGACGCGCTCGCCGACCGGCACCTCGCCGTTGTCGCCCGCGAGGTCCGGCTCGTCGGGAACGCGCGGGCCCGGGATCGCGGCACGGCCGCCTCCCGCGCCACAACGAGGACCCGCCGTGCGCTCGCCGCCATGAGCGCCGGACTCCTGGTCGTCCTCACGGCCGGAGTAGGGGTGGCGTCCGCCCTGGGCGTCAACCCGCTGCAGCTGGTTCCCGGCCTGGTGAAGTCGTGGACCTCTCCCGCCAGCCCCACCAGCACGCCCGAGCCGACGGGCCAGGGTACCGCCGGCCCCGGCAACACTCCCCGGGACGCGTCCCGGCCCCCAGTGGTCGACCCGACGGAACCCCCGACCGCCGGTCAGCCCACGGTGGCACCCACCCCCGGCAATTGCGGCAACGGCCAGGGCGACGGCAACGCGACCTGCACCAACGGCAAGTCCGGGAACGACAACCCGGGCAAGGGCAAGCCGACAGCCAAGCCCACCCCGAAAGCCACCGGAAAGCCGTCCGACAAGGGCAAGGGCCACTCCCGCGGTGGCGACTCCGGCAACGAGGCCCCCGGCAAGGGTGCCGGCAAGGGCAAGCCCACTCCTGGACCAACTCCCTGAACCTGCTCCGACCCTGTTCGGTCTGGAACCCCTCCCGTGCGCCGGATCACCTCGGGCAGGTACTGAAGCGCCGGGCTGACCCCCCTGTCAGCCCGGCGCTATTCTCAACGGGTCCGACCTTGACTGAAACGATCAGCACGTGGCTCTGGGAGATCGCTTTCCGCAGGTCCTCTCGGCCGCCATCGAGGGGGCCGACTTCGCGTGGGCCGAGCTGTACCGCGACCTCGCGCCGACGCTGCTGCGATTCCTCACCCTGCACGGGGCCCCGGAGCCGGAGGACCAACTCGCGGAGTGCTTCATCCAGCTGGTGCGCAACCTGCCGTCCTTCTCCGGCGACGAGACGGCGTTCCGCGCGTGGGCGTTCACCGTGGCACGGAACCGGGTGATCGACTCCTGGCGGGCCGGCGGGCGGCGTCCGGTCTCGGCGAGCGGGAACGTCGACGAGACGATCGACCGCCACCACCACGACGTGGCCGCCGACACCGGCCTGATCGAGCGGGACTCGGTGCGCAAGGTCCTGGACGCCCTGACCCCCGACCAGCGCGCCGTGATCGTCCTCCGTGTGCTGGAGCAGTTCTCGATCGAGGAGACCGCCACGATCATCGGCAAATCGGCCGGCGCGGTGAAGGTCCTGCAGAACCGCGCGATCAAGGCACTGCGGCGCAGCCTGGACGGACAGGCGACCATCCTGCTGCCGAGGGCCTAGGGCATCCGGGTACACTGCGACGCGAGGGGAGTACTTCCCAAGCCGTCCGACGGTCATGACGGGCACGCGATCGTGTCCCCGCGGATGCGCCTCCACCGGGGGCGAAGGAGACCTCACGCTGCAACCGAAGTGTGAGAGGCCATTCATGACCACACCCGTTCTCGAGATCGCCATCGGCTCACCCGAGCTGTGGGGCATCAGCATCGTCGCCGTCCTCGCCCTCTTCGGCCTGGACTTCGTGCTGACCCGCAAGCCCCACGAGGTCTCGATGAAGGAGGCGCTCGGGTGGTCGGCGTTCTACATCGCGCTGCCGCTCGCGTTCGGCGTGTGGATCTGGCAGGCGTTCGGCAGTGGGCGCGGCCTGGAGTTCTACGCCGGCTATCTGGTGGAGAAGTCGCTCAGCGTCGACAACCTGTTCGTCTTCATGCTCCTGCTCGCCTCGTTCGCCGTCCCCCGGGAACTGCAGCAGCGCGTCCTGCTGATCGGCGTGGCCGGTGCCCTCGTTCTGCGCGGGGTGTTCATCGCGCTCGGCGCGGCCATGCTCGCAACCTTCGCGTGGACGTTCCTGCTGTTCGGCGCGATCCTGCTCGCCACCGCCGTGAAGGTGCTGCGGGACACGCTCAACCCGGCCGAGCACGAGATCCACCCCAACGACCTGCGGATCGTGAAGCTGGTCCGGCGGTTCTGGCCGGTCACCGACGGCTACCGGGGCACGAGGATGAGCGTGACCGACGGCGGGAAGCGTGCCATCACCCCCCTCGCCCTCGCCACCCTGGCGATCCTCGGCACCGATGTGGTGTTCGCCGTCGACTCCGTGCCCGCGGTCTACGGCATCACCGGCGACCCCTACCTGGTGTTCGTCACCAACGCCTTCGCGCTGCTCGGCCTGAGGGCGCTCTACTTCGTTCTCGAGGGGGCGCTGGGCGCCCTCGTGCACCTCGGGTTCGGCCTGGCCGCCATCCTCGCGTTCATCGGCGCGAAGCTGGTCCTGCACTGGGCGCACGGGGTGTGGAGCTGGGTGCCCGAGGTCGACACGCTGGTTTCCCTCGGCGTCATCGTTGCGATCCTCGCCATCGTGGTGACCACCAGCCTGATCGCCAACCGACGCTCCCGGGATGCTGCGCAGGACGTCACCGGGTAGCCGGCGGCCCTCCTGCCGGACGGGGTGCCGGGGCGGGCTCCAGGGCGCGAGACTCCGGCGTCCCTGGCAGGTCCAGGGGCAGCGACCCTCCGCGCCCGAGCGCTTCCGGCTCGTCCGGCTCCGGGTCGGGCGCCGGCGGCGGTGCGGGATGGGCGTCCGCTGAGACCTTCTCGCGCTCGATGAATCCCGCCAGCTCGTTGATCGTGGTCATGATCGGGGACGGGAACACCACGGTCGTGTTCTTGTCGACGCCGATCTCGACCAGGCTCTGCAGGTTCCGCAGCTGCAGGGCCAGGGGGTGGGCCATCATGATGTCGGACGCCTCGCCGAGAGCGCTCGCCGCCTTGAACTCGCCTTCGGCGTTGATGATCTTCGCCCGCTTCTCCCGCTCGGCCTCCGCCTGCTTGGCCATCGCGCGCTTCATCCCGTCCGGGAGCTGGATGTCCTTCAGTTCGACCAGGGTGACCTCGACGCCCCAGTCGAGCGTCGTCATGTCGAGGATCTCGCGGATGTCGAGGTTGATCCGGTCGGTCTCCGCGAGGGTCTCGTCGAGGGTGTGCTGCCCGACCACCTTGCGCAGCGTGGTCTGCGCGATCTGGTCGATGGCCGCCCGGATGTTCTCGATCGCCAGCACGGACTTGCGGGCGTCGATGACCCGGAAGTACGCGACCGCGGAGATGTCGACGCTGACGTTGTCCCTGGTGATGATGCCCTGGGACTGGATCGGCATCGTCACGATCCGCAGCGACACCCGTTGCAGCACGTCCACGAGCGGGATGATCAGGTGGAACCCCGGTTGCAGGACGCCGATCACCCGTCCCAGTCGGAACAGGACGCCCTGCTCGTACTGCTTGACGATGCGCACCGCCTTGCTCAGCACGATCAGCGCCAGCACGACGACGACGGCGAGGATGATCAGGAAGACGAGCATCGCGATTCCGTTCCAGGAGTGCGATTCGGGTCTTTCACTCCCAGGCTCGGACCGCTCCTCGAGTCTAGCTCCGCCGCCGGGAGGTCGGGTCAGGACGAAGGCAGCTCGCGGCTGCGCTGGTTGCGGCCCATCACCCCGTAGGGATAGTCGGGCAGGGTCGGTGCGCTGGCCTCGTCGAGGCGTGCGGTCGCTTCGGCGTCGAGGTGGAGGTCGGCGACGGCGAGCGACCCGGTGAGCTGTTCGACCGTCCGGTTACCCAGGATCGGTGCGGCGACCATCGGCCGGTCGGCCAGCCAGGCCAGGGACACCTGCGCCATGGTCAGCCCGGACGCGTCCGCGACCTCGGCGACGGCCTCGAGAACTCGCCAGGTCTCGGCGGTGTTGCGGCGGTCGTAGGCCTCCATGCCCCGGTCGGGTTTCTCGCCCAGCCGCGTCTCGCCCTGCGGCTGCTGGTCGCGGGAGTACTTGCCGGTCAGCCAGCCCCCGGCGAGCGGACTCCACGGCATGAGCCCGAGGCCGTACTCCTCACAGGCGGCGGTGATCTCGAACTCGATGCCCCGGGTCAGCAGGTTGTACTGCGGCTGCAGGGAGACCGGCGCCGTCCACCCGTGCGCCCTGGCCCGTTCGACGACGGCCGCGAGCTGCCAGCCGGTGAAGTTGGACAGGCCGAAGTAGTGCACCTTGCCGGCGCTGACCGCGTCGTCGATGAAGCGCAGGAACTCCTCGACCGGTGTCAGCGGGTCCCACGCGTGCAACTGGTAGAGGTCGATCGTGTCCACCCCGAGCCGCCGCAGGCTGGCGTCCAGGGCGTCGGAGAGGTGGCGGCGCGAGAGTCCGGCACCGTTCGGGTGGCTGCTCATGGGGAAGCGTCCCTTGGTGGCGATCACCAGTTGGTCACGCACGCCCGGACGCTCGGCGAGCCAGCCGCCGATGATGTCCTCGGAGGTGCCGTGGGTGTAGACGTCGGCAGTGTCGATGAAGGTGCCGCCCGCCTCGACGAACGTGTCGAGCTGCCGGAACGACTCCTCGCGGGTGGACTCGTGGCCGAAGGTCATCGTGCCGAGGCAGAGACGGGAGACGATCAGGCCGCTTCGGCCGAGTAGTCGGTATTCCATGCCCCCATCCTGCGTCGGGCCGCGGCGTCAGGCCAGAGCCAGCGCCCGCACGACGACCAGCGTCACCGCGACCACCGCCAGCGCGGCGATCCCGAGCCACTGCATCCGCGTCCGGTGGGCGCGGGGAGCGTAGACGAGGATCGCCGTGGCGAGCGCGCCGCCGACGAGCCCGCCCAGGTGGCCCTGCCAGGAGATGCCGTTGCCCAGGAAGGTGATCGCCACGTTGAGGCCGAGCCAGATCAGGATGTTGCGCACGTCACCTTGCACCTTGTACGCGATCACGAGCAGGGCGCCGAGCAGGCCGAAGATCGCCCCGGACGCGCCGAGGACGCTCGAGCTGCTCTCGGAGAGCCACATCACCGCGGCGGAGCCTCCCACGGCCGAGATCAGGTAGACGGCGAGGAAGCGCGCACGTCCCAGCACCTGCTCCAGCCCCGGGCCGAGGAACCACAGCGCCAGCATGTTCAGGCCGATGTGCCACACCTCGACGTGGGTGAAGGCGCTGGTGAGCACCTGCCACCACGCGCCGCTGGCGACGCCGGCGTGCCAGTTGCCGTCCCCGAGCGCCGCGCAGGCCGCCGCGCCGGCATCCGGGTAGTACTGGTCGGGCTGGCTCACCGAATCGCACCGTCCGGCGGGGAGGAGTGCCAGCAGGTCGGCGAGGCGGCTGCGGGAGCCGCCGGTCAGCAGGATCGACAGCCACACGGCGGCGTTGAGGGCGATCAGCACGATGGCGGTCAGCCGGGGGTCGCGGGGACGGGTGCCGCCGTAGGGCCCCTGGTTCTGCCGGGTCTGGCGGGCGCCGGTCGAGACGCACTCGGGGCACTGGAAGCCGACCGCAGCACTGATCATGCACTGGCCGCAGATCGGCCGTCCGCAGCGCTGGCACCGGATGAAGGTGGCGACGTTCGGATGGCGATAGCAGCCGTAGGCGATCGGCTCCTGCGGCTGGGTCATGGCGTGCACGATACCGGCCGCTCCTGAGCCCCGCGGCCCGCGCAGCCTCGGCCGCGGCCGGATAATGGCGGCATGGACGGCCATGGGAAGCGGGTCGCGCTGGTGCTGGGCTCCGGCGGTGCCCGCGGCTACGCCCACATCGGGGCCATCCAGGTGCTGGCCGAGCGGGGGTACGAGATCGTGGCCGTGGCGGGGAGCTCGATGGGAGCCCTCGTCGGCGGGTTGTGGTGCGCGGGCAAGCTGGACGACTACACCGACTGGGTCACGTCCCTGTCACAGCGGGACGTGCTCCGGCTCCTCGACCCCGCCCTGCTCGGCCCGGGCGCGATCCGGCTCGAGCGCGTGCTGGCCCGGATGAGCGAGATCCTGGACGGAGCGCTGATCGAGGACCTGCCGATCCCCTACACCGCCGTCGCCACGGACATCGGTGCACGCCGCGAGGTCTGGTTCTCCTCCGGCCCGGTGGACGTGGCCATCAGGGCGTCGGTCGCGATCCCGGGACTGATCACGCCGATCATGGTGAACGGGCGGCTCCTCGTCGACGGCGGGGTGCTGAACCCGGTCCCGATGGAGCCGGTGATCGGAGTGGACGCCGACTTCACCTTCGCCGTGAACCTCACCGGTGTGCGGACGTCGAGCCCGGCCGCCCTCCCGGCACGGGAGACCTCGGCCCCCCGGCCGCCGAACGAGTGGCTGGACCGGTTCCTGAAGGGGGCCGCCGGCGTCTGGGAGAACGAGTTCGTGGCGTCCATCCTGAGCCGGTTCGGCAGGCCGCACGACGCCGAGCCGACCGGGCCCGAAGTGGTCGGCCCCCGCTTCGAGCCGCCCCCTCCCGGGCTCGGTATCACGGACGTGACCGTGATGTCGCTGGACGCGATGGGCTCGCTGATCACCCGCTTCCGGCTGGCGGCGCTGCCTCCGGACATACTGGTGACCCTGCCCGCCGACGCCGGCCGCACTCTGGACTTCCATCGGGCGAACGACCTGATCGCCGCCGGCCGCACCCTCACCGAGGAAGCGCTCGACGACGCCTTCGGCACCGAGGCGGACAGTGCTCCGCACCTCGAGGCGTCCTCGCTTCCCGAAGCGGGGCGGCCCGGGCCCGAGGGCCCGTGATCACGGTTCGTTCCGGAAGCCGCCTCCGGCGCCGACGTCGTGCAGGTGGTGGCGGAGGTCGTGCAGCATGTACCGGCCGAGGGTGTCGAGGGTGAACCGCGAGCCATTGCTTCGGGTCGCGGGCCGCGACCACTCCGGCTCGGTGACCTCCGCCCAGACCGCCGCGTTCCGTTCGGCGGCCGAGGCGAGCTCTGCGGCGACCGTGGCGGGGTCCTGCTCCCAGTAGCGCTGGGTCAGGGCGGTCTCGTCCTGGTCCCAGTTGGCGAAGGTCGGGTCGTCCTGGCTGCGGACGAGTTCGACCCTTCCGGTGAAGACGGTCAGCACGTCGCGGACATGGCAGCCGTACTCCAGGGCGGACCAGACGTGCGGCTGCGGCCGCGTCCGGACGTCGGGACGCGCGAGCACGTCCGCCCACGGCGCCGCGGCCTGCCGCACGAGTCCGGGCAGGTCGTGGGCGTCGACGTCGTCGGCCCGGTACCCGCACTCGGGACAGCGCTCGCAGAGCACGAACGTCCAGTCCTTGTCGTCGGGCTCGGGAACCGGCGGTGTCTCCATCTGCTCAGGATAGGCATGGGCGGGCATCCGCAGCACGATGCTGCCCGAGTCCAGGTCGAGCGGTGGGGGCCCGGTCCCGCCCTGGTCGGACTCGACGATGAGCATCTTCTCGGCGTCCAGCTGCTGGCGGGTGAACCGCTGGCCGGGGTTGAAGATCTCGAAGAAGTCGCTCATGCCCCTCAACGATGGAGGAGTTCCACAAACTCCGCCACGCGGTGGAGGCCGATGCCGTCGCGCTGTTCTGCGGCCAGCTGGTGGCGCGAGTTGCCGGACGTCATCAGCAACGGCGTCATTCCGGGGTCGCGGGTGTAGATCGTGATCTGGAGGCCCCGGGTGGCCTGCTCGTACGGCAGTTCGGTGGCGAGCCGGCCCGACAGCGGAGCGATCGCCGCCCGGTTGGGGTCGCTCCAGGTCTGCGCGATGGTCGACATCGAACTCTCGTCCACCTCGACCCACACCGACCAGACGAACACGTCGGGCTCGGGCTCGACGACCGGCAGCTGGATATGGCCGCGGATGAAGTGCCTGGTCGACCCGCCGCAGGGCAGGATGCAGACGTCGGGGGTCAGCTCCGCCTCGAGGCGCTCGCCCGGAGTGACCGCCAGCCAATCGTCGGGAGCGGACGTGCCCAGCACGCGGGAAAGGTCCCTGTGCACCTGCTGGCACACCTCACAGGGGGTGTCCGAACCCCCGATCACCGGAACCATGCGGTCGATTCTCCACCCCTGCGACGGGCCGCGTCCGGGAAAGCTGCGAATTCTTAGCCGAGCGGGACGGGTCGGGCCGGCCAACCTCGCTGCCGGGCCGCGCGGGCACCCCTGAGGGGATCAGCCCCACTGCGCTCAGGCCTCGGGCTCGGCTGCCCTCCTGCCCTTGCGACAGTTAGGTTGGCAGGCATGCATCTCGGCGTCGACTTCGGAACCACCCGCACGATCGTCGCCCGCGCCGACCGGGGCAACTACCCGGTGGTGGGGTTCGTCGACCCGGACGGCGACATGGCCGACCACTTCCCCTCGCTGGTCGCGGCCACGCCCGACGGGCTGAGGTTCGGCTTCGAGGCCCTCGTCGCCGCCCGTGCCGGAGCGCCGTACCTGCGCTCGGTCAAGCGGCTGCTCGGGCGCCCCGACGTCACCGCGGAGACCGCGGTCCAGGTCGGCGAGCAGGAGTACCCGCTGCTCGACGTGCTCACCGGTTTCCTCACCGCACTGCGCAAGGCGCTCGGCCACTGGTCGAACATCGGACCGGAGTTCCGGGACGCGAAGACCTGCCGGGTGGTCGCGTCCGTCCCGGCGCACGCCCTGGGCGCGCAGCGCTTCCTCACCCTTGAGGCCTTCCGGCAGGCGGGCTTCGACGTCGCCGGGCTGGTGAACGAGCCGTCGGCGGCCGGGTTCGAGTACACCCACCGGCAGTCGCGCACGCTGACGTCCCGCCGCAACCAGGTGCTCGTCTACGACCTGGGCGGCGGCACCTTCGACGCGTCCCTGGTCGAGGTGGCCGGCACCCGTCACGACGTCGTGGGGTCGGTGGGCGTGAACCGGCTCGGCGGGGACGACTTCGACCAGGTCCTGTGCGGGGTGGTACGGGAGGCGGCGGGACGGCCCGCCCTCGAACCGGCCGACGCCGAACGGCTGCTGGAGGAGTGCCGCGAAGCGAAGGAGCGGCTCAGCCCGCAGTCGAAGCGGATCACCGTCGAGGTCTCCGGCCAGCCCGTGACCGTGGCGGTCGACGACTTCTACGCCGCCGCCGAGGGGCTGGTCAACGCCAGCCTCCAGGCGATGGCCCCGCTGGCTTCCGCGCTCGCCGACGAGGTGGACCAGCTGAGCGGCCAGGTCGCCGGCATCTACCTCGTGGGTGGCGGCAGCGGGCTGCCGCTGGTGCCGCGCATGCTGCGTGAGCGGTTCGGTCGGCGCGTCCACCGTTCGCCGTATCCGGCGGCATCGACCGCCATCGGGCTCGCGATCGCCGCGGACCCCACCTCCGGCTACTCCCTGGCTGACCGGCTCTGGCGCGGCGTCGGCGTGTTCCGCGAGCTGGATCGCGGACGGGCCGTCGGTTTCGACCAGCTCATCGACCGCAACACCGCGCTCCCGGCGACGGGCGAGCTGACCGTGACGCGGCGGTACCAGGCCGCCCACAACGTCGGCTGGTACCGGTTCGTCGAGTACGCCGGGGTGGACGCGCACGGTGAGCCGCTGGGTGACCTCGCGCCGATCGCGGAGGTGCGGTTCCCGTTCGACCCGTCGCTGCAGGGCCGCTCCCACCTGGACGGCGTCCCGGTGGAGCGTTGGGGACACGGACCGGTGGTCGAGGAGAGCTACCGCGTGGACCCCAACGGCCTGGTCAGCGTCCGCATGACCGACACCGTGACCGGCTACAGCCAGGTCTTCGGCCTCGGCGGGTGAATCGCTCCCCGGTTCCCGGATCCCGGCGTGAGCCGGGTTGACGGGGCGCGAGCCAGGGGCGGCCGGGGTCAGGGCTGCGTGAGCTCGACGACCTGGCGGGAGCCGCGGTGGCGGAAGGTGAAGCGCAGCCGGCTCCAGGACTCGGGCAGGGCGGGACGGACCTGCCAGGTGTTGCCGGACAGGGTCAGGCCGGCGAAACCGAAGACCACCGCCTGCCACAGGCCGCCGGCCGAGGCGCCGTGGATCCCGTCGGCGGCGTTGCCCCGCACGTCCTGGAGGTCGGCCCGGGCCGCGCGCAGGAAGTGGCCGTACGCGGCGGCCGGGTCGCCCGCCCGCGCGGCGATGATCGCACTCACCGCCGGGCCGAGGCTGGACCCGAACTCGTGGTCGGTGCGGGCGTCGTAGTAGTGGTAGTTGGCCCGGAGGTGCGCCTCGTCGAACAGGTGCGGGAGCTGGAAGGCCAGCATGAGCACGTCCGGTTGCTTGATCGTGCGGGTGAGCTGGACGCCCTTGATGCCGTACAGGTCCTGCATGGAGGCCTGCCGTGCCGGGTTCCGCAGCCGCGCATACTCCACGTCCTGGAGGTCGAAGTAGCCCGAGAATTGCTCGATCACGCCGTTCTCGGAGCGGGCCTGGGCGATCCCGGACGCGATCTGCGCCCACCGTGCCCGCTCGCCGTCCTCCAGGCCCATCGACGCGGCGAGGCGCGCGGCCCGCGTCGGCACCGTCCGCTCCAGCCAGGCCAGCACCCGCTCCGCCGCGCCGAGGTGCCAGGCGGCGAGCTGGTTGGTGTAGGCGTTGTCATCCACGTGTTCGTGGTACTCGTCCGGGCCGATCACGTCGCGGAAGTGGAACAGCCCTTCACCGTCGGGTTCGGCACGCGACGCCCAGAAGCGGGCGCCCTCCAGGACCAGCTCGGCACCCTGGTCGCGCAGGAACTCGTCGTCGCCGGAGACCTGCCAGTACTGCAGCACGGCGCGGGCGATGTCGGCGGTGACGTGCAGCTCGAGGTCGCCGGTCCAGATGCGCACCCGCTGGCCGGGATCGGTCGGGTCCTCCAGCCACGCAGGCGTGACCTCCGCACCAGAGCCCGCGCTCTCCCACGGGAACTGTGCGCCCGTGAAACCGCCCGCGGCGGCCTTCGCCCGTGCACCGGGCAGCCGGTGGAACCGGTACGCCAGCAGGTTGCGGGCCACGTCGGGCTGGGTGAACGAGAAGAACGGCAGCATGAACGACTCGGTGTCCCAGAACACGTGGTGCCGGTAGCCGTAGCCGGACAGGGCCTTGGCCCCGATGCTGGCGTCCTCGGTGTACCGGGGCGCGGCGCTGATCAGCTGGAAGAGGTTGTAGCGAAGCGCCAGCTGTGCCTCCGGGTCGCCGTCGATCTCGACGTCGCAGTCCGCCCACACCTGTGCCCACGCCTGCGTGGACGCGGCCAGCGCGCGGTCCCAGCCCAGGGCGTCCAGCCGGTCGGAGACCTCCCGGGCCACCGCCATCGGCAGCCCGGATTCGAGGCCCGGCACGACGCCGACGGAACGGACGATCTGGACGGGCTGGCCCGCGCGCAGCAGCACCCGGTAGTCGGCCGACGGCGCCCCGTCGACGTCACCGGCGGCGAAGCTCGCGGACGCGGACACCCCGGTCCTCACCACGACGGCCAGCGGGATCCCTGTCGCGCGCGTGACGGCCACCAGCGCGATGCCGTCCTCGCCGGCGGACTGCCCGACGAGCCGCCAGTGGAGCACGCCCGTGTTCTCCACGTGCACGCTGGCCCCCACCCGTACGCGCAGGTCGGCCTCGCCCCTCGACAACTCCACCGTCGTGCGCAGCATCGCCCCGTACGGCTCCACGAGGCTGAGGAAGCGCTCGTGGCGCACCCGGAGGTCGATGCCCGGTGCCACGGGCCAGTCGAACTCCCGGGTCAGCAGGCCGTTGCGCAGGTCCAGCACCTGCCGGGCCCGCAGAGTGGACTCCTGCCGCACCCGCTGGTTGTCCAGCCACAGGTCCAGCCCCCACCAGCGCGGCAGGCAGGCGAGTTCGGTGCCGTGCACGGGCGTGTCGTCCCAGACGCGGTGCATGAACGATCCGGCCACCTCCTGCGGATGGCCCTCCTCGAACGTCCCTCGAAGGCTGAAGCTGCCGTTGCCGATGGTGAACAGCGTCTCGCGGTGGCCCAGCCGGTTGGGGTCGAGACCGTCGGCCCTCAGCAGCCAGCCTTCGTCCGCGGCGGGGCCGGGAACGGGACTCCTCGGGTGCGTGGTCACTGTCTTCTCCAGGGGTAGGGCCCGAGGGCGTGGAGGCGTGGCGGCGAGCGTCGTCTGTCTCGAATGGAAGCAGCCGTCGGGAGCAGTTTGACGGCGACTCGCCGGGGTGTCGATACTGAGCCGGGTTTCGCGCACGGAACCGCGATGAGGGGCCTGGCCATGGGGGATCGCACACGACCGGACGGCCGGCCTACGCTGATGAGCCTCGCCCGCGAACTCGGCCTGTCCCGCCAGACCATCTCCAACGTGCTGAACAAGCCGGAGGTGGTGACAGAGGCGACGAGGCTGCGGGTGCTGGCAGCGATCGAGGCCACCGGCTACCGTCCGTCCGCGGCGGCGCGCGCGCTGCGCACGCAGCGTTCGATGGCGATCGCCCTGCGCCTCTACCCGGTGGGCGACGGGGTCAACGGTGCGCTGATGGACCGCTTCATCCACCGGGTCACCGAGTACGCGCAGCAGCGGGGGTACCGGGTGAGCCTGTTCAGTGCCTCCGGAGCGGAGGAGGAGGTGCGGTTGCTGTCGGAGTTGCACCACGACCTGTCGATCGATGCCGCCGTCCTCACCGACACCTTCGCCGACGACCCCCGGCCGGGACTGCTGGCGCGGCGGGGCATTCCCTTCGTCGCGTTCGGCCGTCCATGGGGGGAGGCGGACGCGACGCACTCGTGGGTCGACGTGGACGGCCGCGCGGGCACGCTCGCCGCCACGACCCACCTGCGCTCGCTGGGACACGAGCGCATCGGCTACATCGGCCCGGCCGCGTCCGGCACCAGCCAGGACCGCCGCGAGGGCTGGCGCGAGGGACTGGAGGGCTCGGGGCTCGATCCGCAGGCCTGGCAGTGCCCGGTCGTCCACGACAGCGCCCGTGCCGGGGCGGACGCGGCCCGCGAGTTGCACGGCCGCGGGGCGACGGCGTTGGTGTGCGGCAGCGACGCGCTGGCCTTCGGAGCGGTCACGGCCCTGCACCGTGGCGGTGCCGATGTGCCGGTGATCGGCTTCGACGACACGCCGGTTGCACGCGCCCTGGGGATCTCGAGCATCGCCCAGCCGATCGAGGCGGCCGCCCAGCGGCTCATCGAGGTGCTGCTGGGGCTGATCGCCGGGCAGCCCGGCGCGCAGGTGCTGCTCGAGCCACGCCTCGTCCTGCGGAACCTGGAGCCGTTCGCCTCCTGAGCCGGAAGGTCCCGGCGTGTGCGGGATGACGGTGGAGCCGTCCGCCGGATGGCCGGCGGTGTCCGAACGGTCAGGGCACGAGGGGGAGCGGGTCGACGTCGACCTCTACGGTGAGGGTGGAGGTGCCGGCCTCGGTGAACACCACGCCGCGCAGGGGGGAGACGTCGGAGAAGTCCCGTCCCCAGGCGGTGACGATGTAGCGGGAGTCGGTGAAGTGATCGTTGGTGGGATCGAGGTCGAGCCACTCCCCTGAGGGGGTGAGGACCGACGCCCAGGCGTGCGTCGCGTCCGCGCCCTGCAGCTTCGCGCGTCCCGGCGGCGGCGCCGTCTCCAGGTAGCCGCTGACGTAGCGCGCGGGGAGGCCCACGGCCCGCAGGCAGCCGACCGCGAGATGGGCGAAGTCCTGGCAGACGCCCTGACGCTTCTCGAGCAGCTCGGCGAGCGTGGTGCGCACCGAGGTCGTGCCCTGGCGGTACGTGAAATCCCCGAAGATCTGGTGGACCAGCGCGCTCACCGCCTCACCGAACGGCCGTCCCGGCTGCAGCACCGCGGCGGCGTACTCCCGCACCGCCGGGCCGATCGCCACCAGGGGAGAGGGCAGCGTGAACTCGGTCAGTTCCACCGGATCGGCCAGCGCCGCCACCCGTTCGGCGGCCGAAGCCACCGTCCAGGCGTCCAGCCCGGCGATGTCCGGCGGCTGCCGGTCGACCTGCACCACGCTGGTCGCCGACACGACCAGCTCCATGGTCGGGGTACGGCACTCCAGGTACACCGACTCGTTGCCGAAGTAGTCCTGGTGCGTGGCGACGAACTCCGAAGCAGGCGTTGCCGACACCTCCGAACTGATCACCTGCTGCCCGGGCGCTTCCCGCGGCTGCAGCAGGCCACGGTTGTAGCAGGCCTCCAGCACCTCGTCGTAGGTGTAGCGCGTGACGTGCCGCACCCGGTAGCGGCGGGACCCGGAGACCATCAGCCGACCTGCCGCGGGGTCGACCAGGTCGGCTCGGCCGTGCGGCGGGTCGCCTGCCGGACGAAGTGCCGGGCGGCGATCCGCTGGCCGATCCCGTTGAGGGCTGCAGCCAGCTGCTCGAGTCCTCGCCCGGCGTCGTCGGGTGCGGCCGTGGCGAACGTGTCCAGCTCGGCGAGGAGGGAGTCGGCCTGTGCGGCCAGCCGCTCGTCGCCGGCCAGCCGCAGGTCCGCCGAGAGCGCGGCGAGCTGGTGGGCCACGGAGCGGGGGTTGCCCGGGTCGTGCACCAACAGTTGCCGCACCGACTCCGCCGCCGTCGCGGGACCGGCGCCGGAGGCGGCGCGGCGGCGATGGGTGATGATGCTCTCGCCGGCCCGCAGCACGCTGTCGGCCACGAGTTCGGCGGCCGGGTCGTCGCCGCGCTCCAGCAGGGTGTGCTGCAGGAGCGACACCGTGTGCCGGGCGCGCTCGAGACGGCTGCCCGCGTCCAGGAACGCCCAGGACGAGTCACGGACCATGCTCTGCGCGACGATGCCCGCGTAGGCGAGCAGCGATTCCAGGACGTCGGCCAGCAGCGGCTGCAGGGTCTCGTCCTCCTTGGGACGTGTGCCCAGGGTCCGCTCGAGCCGGCTGAAGACGCTCCAGACGTCCACGCTCATCAGGTCGCGCACCTCCTGCGCCTCCTCGGAGAGGCGCCGCGCGCTGGCGTGCACCCCGCCTGCGGCGGACGGGTCGAGCGCCACCCGGGCCAGGTAGCCCTGGGCGGTTTCCGCGTACCAGCGCTCGACCCCGGTGATGCGGGCCACGGTCTCCAGGAGGTGCCCGGACGCGGAGGCGCCGGGCGTCCCCGGGCGCGAGTTGTAGTCCTCGGCCAGGTCGTCGGCCACCTTGGTGAGCCGGGCGATGCCCTCGGCGCGTTCGGCGAACGTCCCGATCATCATGAGGGTGCGTGCCACCCTGGGCGGGACGCCGGGCTCCCGCGCGGAGGCGCCCAGGCGCGGCCGTACCCGCTCCGGCCCGACCCGTTCGGTGGCCGACGCCGGGACCCACACGTCCTTGGCCAACGTGCCGGACGCGCTGGAGACGGTCAGCTCGGCGGCGCCGGCTGCCACCCGGCCCAGTCCACCGGGAAGGAACCGGTAGGAGTCGCCCGACGCCACGCCGAAGGCGCGCAGGACGAAGCGGCGCGGCTCGAGGCCCGCGGGCGTGACGACCGGAGCGGTCGAGAGCTCGACCGGCTCCTGGCCGCACCACGCCCACGGTTCGGCGGTGATCCGGGCTGCCAGCTCGACCCGCTCGTCGTCGCTGAGCAGCCAGCCGTAGCGCACCGCGGGCGCCCCGGTTCGGGCGACCGGCTTGACCACGAGCCGGCTCAGGTGGGTGAGGACGTGGCTGCGGGAGGCGTCGTCGCCGCACCACCAGGTCTGTGGGGACTCCAGCAGCAGGTCCTCTCCGAGCAGCGCGCGCGCGACCGGTTGCAGGGATGCGATCAGCGCGGGGTTGTCCAGCACGCCTGCGCCGACGGGGTTGACGAGGGTGACCGCCCGGCGTCGGGCGGCCTCGACCATGCCCGGCAGGCCCACCTCGGAGTTGCCACGGAACTCCAGCGGGTCGGACAACCATGCGTCCACCCGGCGCAGTACGACATCCACCGGCTCGAGGCTGTCGCCGGCCCGCAGCCAGATCCGGCCACGGCTGGCCACCAGGTCGTCGGCCTCGGCGAGCGGGAAGCCGAGCATCGTCGCCAACAGGCCCTGATCGTAGCTGGTCTCGCTCGACGAGCCCGGCGAGAGCAGGACGACCCGGGGGGACTCGGAGCCCCCCTGCGACGCGTCCAGGAGGGCGCCCGTCATGGCGTGGAAGAAGCCCCGCAGGCGGGCCAGGTCACTGGTGCGGTGGAGGCCGGCGAGCACGGTGCTGACGATGCGCCTGGTGGCCATGGCGTAGCCGGCACCGGCCGGCGCCTGGGTGCGGTCGGAGACCACCCGCCACGCTCCGGACGCGTCCCGCCCCAGGTCGGTGGCGGTGAGCACCAGCTGGCGGCGCTTGGGGTCGTCGACCTGGTCGGCGGGACGGGTGAATCCCGGATGGGAGAGCACGGCCGCCGGCGGCAGCACCCGGCCGCGGAGCAGCGTGCGCGTGGAGTACAGGTCGGCCAGCACGGCGTCGAGCAGGACGGCGCGCTGCGCCAGGCCGCGTTCGAGTCGTGCCCAGTCGGCCCCGTCGAGCGGCTGGGGGAGCGGGTCGACCAGCCACGGCGCGCGTACCCCCGAGTCGGCGGCCCCGTAGGTGATCCCCTCGTCGGCGACCAGGGCGGCAGCCTCCGCACGTGCGGCGAGCAGCCCGGCGAGGCCGGCGGAGTCGATGGTCGCAGCCAGCGCTTCCGCGTGCGGGCGGGTGCCGGTGTCGTCGAGCACCTCGTCCACCGCCGCGCGAGCGGGATGGCTGCGGTAGGCGTCGAGCAGCCCGCTGCCGGACTCGCTGGCCTGCGCGGACATGGACCGAACGATACCCACGCCGCAGCGCGCGACCGGGGCCGGCGTCCACGTGCCGAAGGGGGCCAACGGGCCGGCGCTGACCCCCCGAGCGCCGGCCCCGGCTCAGGAGATGAAGGTCACGCCTGCCAGCGAGATGCGGAAGCCCTTGCCGGTGGCGACATTGCCGCACGTCACCCCGACCTTCTCACTCGAGCAGACATAGCCCTTCCTGGCCAGCTTCGTGCCATAGGGCAGCACCGCGAGCTTCTGCCCGTCGTACCTGACCGACGGCAGCCCGGTGCCCTTCCACCACCCCACGTAGGAGCCGTTGGTCTGGGGCAGGGACTCCGCGTCCCCGCTGCAGAAGTACTGGGCCTTCTTCAGGATGGACACGCCGGTCACGTCCAGGCCCTCGCCCGGGCACACCTCCTCGGAGGTCTCCACCCGGGACATGTCCATGCCGCGCGGGAAGTGGCACAGTGCCCAGTCGTCGTAGAGCGCGCACCAGATCCGGCCGCTCGGGCTGGCGAAGTGGGCGCTGGCGAAGCGGTCGGCGTTGATGGCGCCGGACACGCTCGGCACGCTCGGAGGTGCTGCGGGGGTGGCCGTCGTGCTGGCGGTGGGCGAGGGGGTCTGGGTGACCACCACGGGCGGGGGCGACTGGGTCTGGATCGGGCCGGGCGTCCACCGGGGGCCGGTCGTGCAGCCGATCAGCGACAAGCAGGCCGCCAGCACCCAGACGACGGGGCCACGCTTCATCTGTCGAACCCTCGCTCCTCTTCCCCGCTGATGTCAGCGACAGTCTGCCGCTGCCCGCCTGAGAGTGGCTGAGAGATCCAGAAGAATCGCCCAAGCCCGATGGGGGACAATCGGCGGGTGGACACAAGGCGGGCGCTGGTGCTGGGCAGCGGCGGCACCACCGGGATCGCGTGGGAGGTCGGCGTGCTGGCCGGCCTGGCTGACGCCGGGGTGCCGCTGGACGCCGACCTGCTGGTCGGCACGTCCGCCGGCGCGCTGGTGGCCGCCCGGCTGGCCACCGGGACGATGCCGCTGCTGTCCCGCGACTCGTCCCTTCCCGCGGAACGCCTCCGGGTCGCCGTCCTCGTCCGGCTGCTCGCCGCCCAGC
>JAEVYS010000086.1 GCA_023392635.1 Actinomycetes bacterium
AATTTGCCGAGTTGCGAATCACAGGTTCGCCCTCCGCAGGCTGAATCCCGTCGAGTCGACCGGATGGAGTAGCTAGTTCTCGATATTGGCGGGAATTCACAATCTATTGGCAGCTGCGAGCAACCTCTCGAATGCCTCGCCGGGTTATAGCCGAGCTTGTGGCACATCACGAAGCACTTCGCCATTCGCGATTATCAATCGCCTGCAGTTTTGCGTAGGACGCCTGGAGGCGGCTCGACTTTCAATTTCGAAAGAGACCGACATTCAGCACGTTCAGCGATTGCGCCGCAGGTACGGCAGCGGGAGATAGAGGCGACCTGCCCCGCCTACTTGTGCAGCTTGAACCTCCCGCTGATCAACGCCAGTGCGCCTCTGCGCGTCCCGGTGATCCTGTGCTGCTGGTCGTCGTTTGCGGTGACCACGCAATTGCGGCCGCGGTTCTTGGCCAGGTACAGCGCCTGGTCCGCCTGCCGGAAGACGTCTTCGAATCTCTGATCGTCCCCTGAGGTCGCCACGCCGAAGCTTGCGGTGATCGGCAGCGGATTTTCCGGGATGAAGTTGGTCTGCAAGACCCGGTGCCGCAGCTTTTCGGCCAGGTCCGACGCGTCCGCCAGGCTCGCGCCCGGACAGACGAGCACGAACTCCTCACCACCCCATCGACCCACGGCATCCGTGTTGCGAATGCTGGAGCTCAGGATCTCGCCCATCGTGCGCAGCACCCGGTCGCCCACGTGGTGACCGCGTTCGTCGTTGACGCGCTTGAAGTGATCGAGATCGATCACGATGACGCTCGCCGATACGCGCGTGATGCCCAGCGCCGCAACGAACTGGCCGATGCCGTGGCGATTCTGCACGCCCGTCAGCGCATCGATCGTCGAGAGCTTCTGGTACATCTCCTTCTCACTCTCGAGATCGTGGATTTGCCTGCGATGCGCGCGGCGCATCAGCAGCCACTGCGACGTTCCATACGTCGTGCCCAGGATCATCCAGATACACAGGATGCCGAGGTACCAGTACTCCGCGCTGATCCAGTCGCCCACGAACTCGATCTTGTCGACCTGGAAGTCGTGCCGGCTTCCAGAGAGATCGATATTCCCCTGCAGATCGACGTTGAGGACGATCGCGTTGCTCACGTCCATCTGCGAAAACTCGCGCGGCTGGTTGTAGCTGGTCGTCCACCACTCGGCCACGGTGAACTCGCTCATGCTGAGCGCGATGGGCTGGGCGAGGTCCTTGGCCGGGATGTTGACGAAGTTGAACTTGGTCGAATTGCCGTCGTCGATTTTCGAGAACCGCGGGTCGAAACTGCGGATGCTGACTCGCACGTACTGCGACTTCCCGGTGTACCGGATCGCCAGGTTGAGAGCCTTATAACGCGAGAGATCGACGCCCTGGCTCAGGTTGTTCGTCGCCAGCATGTAGCCGAAGTTGCAGCTCTGCCAGACGGTCGCGTGAGGAACCCGGCAGTCGTAGTGGAGATGCGCCCGGTCGATCCACTTCATTTCCGCGGGCGGACCATCGCCGCTCTGCCCCAGGAAGAAGTTGCCGGTTTCCGGCGAGCTGGTGATCGTCAGCCGGCGTTCCGGCAGAAAACGATGCCCGATCACGGCCAGCAGCGTGAGCAGCATGACGATCAGCAAGGCCGCTGATTGATTGGGTTTTCGATGCTGGGATTCGGTCATTCTGCCGCCACGCCTGCGATTCGCTATCGGCAATCGCAGACGAAGATTGACGCATCCTCGCCCGAAATATGCCCGGCAACCGTGAACGGGTTCTCAGAGGCCTTGCCATCTCTCCGGCACGGCGGCCATGAGGGAAGCGCCCAGCACATCGAGCAGTTTCGCCGGCGGCCAGGCTGTCGGCGGAGCTATGCGACCGTTGAGATCGTAGGCCTGAAATCCGCGGTACTCGTGGCCCTGAGGATATTGGCTACAGCTGCCGTTCTCATCGTAGAAGAGCGTCTCTTCTGTCTGCGTGATCCAACCCCAGGCAAATTGGCTGCCGCGATTCCACGGCTTGCGATTTTCCCGGATGGAGTTCTTGCGCAGCACGCGCACCGACACCACCACGCCAGGTGCGTCGCGCAGCACCCGGTGCATGTCTTCCTGCCATCCCGCGCGTGGCTCCGCCCACGTGACCTTGGCGATGCGCTCGTTCCAGTGCTCGACGACTGTTGGCTCTGTCGCGAGAGGTGAATCGCAGGAGGTCACTTCGCCTTCGTATACGTAGCCTCGCAAGACTGGCTCCGGCTGCACGAAGAACACTGTCGTCAGTGCCACGAGCGACGCGGCAACGTACAGCAGGCGCCATTGGGATGCCGCCGGTAGTTTGAGGGCTGAGCAAACGCCCCGGAGAACGAGGCCCAGCACGATACCCGCCGGGCCGCTGATGAAGATGCCGACGAGCGGACCCTGATTCGAGTCCGGCGAGAAGACCATCGGGCCGATGAATCCGGCGATGAAGCCGATGGCGCCGAGGATCAGGATCCATTTCAGCCCGGGTGGTGCGGAGGTCTTGGTCACGAGACCAAGAATCCCCCGCCTCCAATGGATGCCCTAACGACTGGATCTCAGTTTGGGTCTAGTAGTGGCTCGATGAACTGCGTGTGCTGCTGTGGCTCTTGGTATTCGAGCTCTTGTGGGTGTTGCTGCGGTACGCGGGCTTCTTGGGGGTGCTGTGGGCGGTCTTGTGCTGGGTGCTGTGCGAATTGGTGCTGCCTGCCAAAGTGGCACTCGAAGAGAATACGAATGCCGCGAGCATGAGAGCCGTCGTGAACTTCATGATTGCCTCCTCTCCATCCTGGATACGGGACCGTCGTAGCCTACGAAAATGTGCGGCGTGACGAGGACAGGATGATACATAACGGTAGCTAGGGAACGGTGTTTCCGACGCTGACGTTCCCGCGGGAACGCGCGTCACCGCGTCAGTCATAGTCGATCGATACCCATTCAGGCGAGTCCAGCGGCAGACTGGCGAGCCGCTCGAGTTCCCTCAGACGCTCGACGACGATCCTTCTCGCAGCGTCCGGCAGATCGGTCCAAAAGAACTCGCACTCGCGGGAATCATCGTCGACCGTGCACCGAACGATGTTGGGCGCGCAATCCAGCGCGTCGAGCAAATATTCCTTTGCAAAGTCTCTATCCAGTTCGGCATGGAGCTGGTCAGTGCCTGCGATATACCCAAAGCCATTGAAATATGCCGTCGTGGCCGCTCGCAGCAGACCAGAACCGCACACTGCTTCGCGGCGCGCCACTTCTGCGTAGATCCGCTCGAACTGGTCTACCAGCGCATCCGCCAGCGCGCCCAGTACGCCATCGCTTCCATTGAGCGGTCCGTCATCGATCATGAGCAACAAGTGTTCGCAATCGCCGGCCTTTCCGCAAAACTGGCAACACGGATTCTCGTCCATTTCGCTCATCGGATCCTCTGTCCAGAATGTTGGCGAATCGAAATTGAGAAGGACCGCGCTTCCGTGATGGATGGAGAGCAGGTGCTGCGTCAGCTGCCGCCTCGTCTTGATGTGCTTCCAGGTCACCGACGCTGGGCCTCTCAGCCCGTGGATTCCACCGGGAACTGCTCTTCCGGGAGCCTGGGAGTGCTCGGGAGCAGCTGCTCGCACATCCAGGTCAGATTGGTCTTTTCGTCTTCCGAGAGCTTTCCCGCGTCGACGACAGCCGCCACGCAGGGGATCAGTTCGTTGTAGGGGTGTCTGTCACGGAAGTCGGCATGATCGCTCAGCCACTGCTCGAGGAAGTTGAACTCCATGCGATTCAGGACGCGATCGGCGACGATGCCTTCGATGAGACCGAGGAGAGATTTGATGGATCTCTCCACCCGCGAGCGGCAGGTCCGCTGTGCGGGAGGATTGGCTTTGGAGTGCACGATGCGTTCTCGGCTTGCAGTGCTGATGTTCAGCAAAGGGCTTTAGCCTAGTCAGGCGCCCGACAAATTGCCGAGCCGCGAATCACACGGTGTTGGCGCCAATTCACAAGAGATTGGCGGAAATGAGCAAGTCATTTCGCTCGGGCCGTGAGGCTACTTGTGCAGCTTGAACCGCCCGCTGATCAACGCCCAGGTGCCCTTCCGCGCCCCCGTAACCTTGTGCATCTGATCTTCACTCGCACAAACGACGCAGTTGCGACCCCGACTCTTCGCAAGATACAGCGCCTGGTCCGCCTGCTGGAACGCATCCGCGAAGCTGGCACCCGCCGGTGACGTCGCCACGCCAAAGCTCGCCGTCACCGCCACCGGATCTTCTGCGATGAAGTTCGTCTGCATGATCCGCTGACGAAGCTTCTCGGCCAGATCCGCAGCCTTGGACAGGCTCGCACCCGGGCACACGAGAATGAACTCTTCTCCACCCCAGCGGCCCAGGCCGTCGGTGTTGCGCGTATGCGCCCGCAGGATCTCACCCACCGTCTGCAGCACACGATCACCCGCGTAGTGCCCGCGATGGTCATTGATCTTCTTGAAGTGGTCGAGATCGATGACGATGACGCTGGTCGGTAGATTGGCGTGCTGCAGCGATGCGATGAACTGTTCGATGCCGTGGCGGTTCAGCACCTTCGTGAGTCCGTCGATGGTCGAAAGCTTCTGGTACTTGTCCTTCTCGCCCTGCAGCTCGCGGTGCTGGCGACGGAGGCGCAACCACTGCGAGGTGATGTAGCGGGTCGCCGCGATCATCCAGGCGATCAGGATGCCGAGATACCAGTACTCGGCGCTGATCCAGTCGCCCGTGAATTCGACCTTGTCGACCTGGATGTCGTGATCCGTACCCGAGGGCTCGCCCTGCAGGTAGACGGAGAACGCGATGGCGTTGCTCAGGTCTGGCTGCGCGTGTTCACGCGGCAGGTTGTATTGCGCGACCCACCACTCGGGCACCGTGAACTCGTGCAGGTCGATGGGAACCGTTGTCGCGAGATCCTTCGGCTGCAGATTCAGCGCATTGAACTTCGTGGTGTTGAAGTCGTCCGCTCGGGAGAATCGGGGGTCGAAGTTCCGGATCGCCACGCGCACGTAGCGCGCTGAACCGGCGTAGCGGATGGTGAGATTCAGCTTGTGGAAGCGGGACAGATCGATGCCGTGCGCGATGTCCTTGTCCCGGAACAACTCATAGGTGTAGCCGCAACTCGCGCCCGGCGCGTCCTTGGCAAAGTGGCATTTGAAGTGCACGTGCGGCTGGTCGATCCAGTCGACCTGGGTCAGGGTCTCCTCGCCCTTGGTGATGTAGAAGACCGCGCCTTTCTGCGCGGGGTCGAGCGTCAGGCGGCGTGCGGGCAGGAAGCGATGCGCGACCAGGGCGATGAGGGTCAGAAGGACGCCCGCGGCCAGGATGGCCGACTGGCGGGAGATTTTCTCGGGGAGATCGACCATTGCGCGCGGGTGGCCTTCGAAGTGGACTGCCAGGGACGGCAGTGCCCGGAACGTTATCGGCGGTTGTGGGCGGACATTGAGTGGAATTTCCACGTTATGTTGGCGCACTGCAAGAGGGGGCGCGGCGCGCCACGCCAATAGAAACCCCTACTCTTGTATCGCGTTGGGAGCCTACGGCTCCCCCGCCTTGCTCCCTACAGCGCGCGATCCAGGTCGAACGGAGACTGCGCGCCATGATGCAGCGCTGCGGCTTCGAGCACGATGGCCTGACACTGTCTTACCTCGACAGCGGTGGAGACAAGCCGCTGATCGTCGCGCTGCATGCGTTGTGGATGGAGGCGCGCACCTTCGAGAATTTCGCGCAGTCGATGCCGGAGTGGCGCGTCGTGTCGCTGGATCAGCGTGGCCACGGGCTCAGCGACCATGCCTCTGACTACTCACGCGAGGCGTTCGTCGGCGATATCGCCGCACTGCTGGATCGTCTCGATGCCCGCGAACCCGTGGTGCTGATCGGCAATTCGTTGGGTGGCACCAATGCGTTCGTGTTCGCGGCCCGGGATCCCGAACGCGTGCGGGCGCTGGTGGTCGAAGAGGGACCGGCGGAGCAGCATGAGTCGTTCGCATTCATCCGCGACTGGCGTGGCCTCTACTCCACCCGCGAAGCGCTCGAACAGAAGATCGGCGAACGGCTGGCATGGTCGGTGAAGCCGAGTTTCCGGGAAACGGCGTATGGCTGGACGCTGGCATTCGAGCCCGAGGAACTCGTCGCCATGATGGACGGGCTGAGCGGAGATTATTGGGACGACTGGATGGCGAGCACGTGCCCTGCGCTGGTGGTGCGCGGAGCAGACAGCAAGGCCATCGACGGCAAACTACTCGAGGCCATGGCCGCACGGCGGCCGAACACCGAGATCGTCACGCTGAGAGCCGGGCACGTGACCCATCACGATGATCCTGCCGGCTTCGTTGCCCGGGTGCGGGAATTCCTGGAAAGGCTACACGCGGCGGGACGTACCGCACCCGCCGCGCAGAACCGGCGTATCGCGCGCTAAGTCCTGCCGGTGCGAGGGCCCAGGAAGAACCACAGGATCAGGCCCAGGAGCGGAAGCACGATCACGATCACAGTCCAGAGCACCTTTTTCTCGGTGGAAGCAGAGCTCTGGAAGATGTTGATGATGGCCCAGACGTCGCCGATGAGGATGAGCAGGCCCAGGAGGCCGTTGTAGCCGGTGTTGAACATTTTTCTTTCCCCTGGATGAACTGGTCGCATTCTGCGCCTGATCGGCTGGCGGTGAAACCTCCGGGCGAGGCTCTAGTCTTTCAGCACGAACTTGACCTTGAACCTGATGCACGACTCCGGCAGAGGCTTACCGTTCTCTGTTCCAGCCGCGTATCGCGTCGCTTTTGCGACCTTGATGGCGGCGGCATCCAGATCGGGGAAGCCAGAGGTATCCGTGACGATGGGTTCGCGCAGCAGCTGGCTATCGGCACCGACGCAGGCCTGGATGACCGGCGTACCCTGCTCCTGGCGGCGAACGGAGCCGGCGGGGTAGTAGTCGATCGGGTTGGCCGCACGGGTCACCTGCGAGGGTGCGCCTGCCTTCTCTTCAATGACCTTGTCCCAGTTGCAAACCGTTTCGAACAATTTCTCGGAGGCCGTTCCGGGCTGGACCGCGCGAAACTTCAGTGCGTAGCCCGGAACTTCGACCTTACCGACAACCTGGTTTTCGGCGTCGTGCAAGATCGCCTGGGAAATCGCATCCGTTCGATTCGCGCAATTGAAATGTCGCTGGGTCGTCTCTGAACGAAAGGTGCCCGCGCCGGGTGGTTTGCCGGGGTAGTTGGCCGGAATGTGCTGGTCGGAGTCGAAGGCCAACTTGACCCAGGCCTTTCGGACGTCCCCGGCTCGCGTGATACCTGCCGTGTCGAGAAAGATGGCACTGCCCTTCTCCTTGAATTCGGCGACCTGCTGCCAGGTTTCGGCTTTGGCCACAGAGACCACTAACAACAGCCCGATCAGGACACGGCGCATTCGACTCCCCTCTGATTCGCGGTACCCGGAGGAATGCTACCCCGCCTGTTAGTAGACCGCGCGGCCAATCTCATCTTTCTGTGCCGGATTCCAAGGATCCGGGGTTAGCCGTGGCGTGCCGCCATGATGATGAGCACCAGGAAGCTCACCAGTTGCACCGAGTAGAACGAGAACCTCACCGCCACGAACGTATTCGTCTGCACGTGCGAGATGTGCACGCAGGACTGGACAATGCGCGCCGCGAGCGTGGCAATGCACAGTGCGTCGACCACCGGCCCATGCAGGCCGGTGATGCCGATGAGGTACACGACCGCACCGAACACCGGCAGATTCTCGATGCAATTCGCATGCGCCCGCGTGCCGCGCTGGTACCACCCTGCCCCTTCCGGCGCATCGTGCCGAAACGACGCGATCGCCGCCTTCGCGAACAGGATATTCCCCCAGCGATACACGCCCACCGTCGCCATCAGGAGCGCGAGCGTCCAGGCCGCGAAGCCGAGCAGTGCCCACTGGGGGATGGTCATGACGCCCTCACGCGGCCGACATGATCGGCGCCAGCGCGGTCTGGATGCGCTGCATCTGCGCCGGCGTCGTCAGGTTGGCCAGTAGTTTGCCGAAGTGCGGATGCCGCACGCCGCTGATGATGTACTGCCAGCGATAGGCGCCTAGCACCGTACGCTTCAGCTCTGCGACCTCCGGCTCGCCGAACTCCCGCGACGCGGTGCGCACGAAGTACTCCACGTCCGCCACCGACTGCGCCTGCAGGATGCCGTCCACCGCGCCCACGAGCGCGATCAGATCGTCCACCGCCAGGTCGCGCTGCGCCGGCGAGAGGCGCGCGTGCTCGTCCTTCCACTCGAGCTCGTCCAGGATCACGTGCTGGCTTTCGTCCATCCAGTGGAACTTGAACACGTCCTTGAACAGCGGGCACAGGTCCGCGTCCTTGACGATGCTCTCCACATAGTGCGACTGCACGAAGAGCTCGATGTGGCACGTGAGCGCCAGCACCGCCCAGGTGCTCGCCGCCAGCACCGCGCGCGCCACGTCGCTCGGGTTCGCCACCTGGCGATGGCCCAGCGGCATTTGATCCGCGATCATCTGCTCGACGCGGCGGAAGAGCTCCTGGTGCTTGAGCTCGTCGTTGGTGAAGCGTACCAGCGCTTCCATCGCGTGCTGGTCGTCGAGCGCGTGCGCGCGGCCCTGGTCCAGCATCTTGGCGCTGATGAAGCGCTCGACCAGGCCGAAGATGTAGGCATAGGTGCGGCCCTGGATCTGCGAGAGCAGGCGCTGGTCCGCCTTCGAGAGGAATGGGATCGTGTCCACCCACGAGAGGCCCGCCGGCAGGAAGTTGCGCGTGAAGTCGAACTGACGGTCCTGAAGGACGTCGCGGTCGATCTGCCATTCGGTCTTTTTCGAGATGCGAACCACCTGCGCGTAGCGGGCGGATCTGGGTGATTCTTCTTGGAGGACGGCGTTCATCGAGTGGCTCCCATTTGAGGTGTGTTTGGTGGGTGCTACTCTCCCGCCGAGGGCGTCGTGACTGAATGTCCGAGGCGCCAAACCTCTTGCTCCAGGCTCCAGAAGAACAGGAAGCGGCTGTGGATGCGTTGTCAGATGTGTTGCGCGTGATCCGGTTGTCCGGAGGCGTGTTTCTCGAGGCGAATCTCACCGCGCCGTGGTGCATGAAGGGGCGGATTTCGCCCGAGGATTGCAAGGCGTTCCAGGTGACGCCGAGCCTGGTGATTGCGACCCACTTCGTCGTGAGCGGGCAGATGCAGATCCAGGTGAATGACGACGAGCCGCTGTTGGTGCGCGCCGGCGAGCTCGTGCTGTTGCCTCACAATGACGTGCATGCGTTCGGGAGCGACGTCACGGTGCCGCCGTTCTCCCAGCCGGACGAGGTGAAGTCGAAGGCGGCGGGAGAGTTCTCGCGGATCGAGTTAGGCGGCGGTGGTGAGGCGACGCAGTTGTTGTGCGGATATCTCGGCAGTGACCAGACCTTCGGGCCCCTGCTCTCATCGTTGCCGCCGGTGTTGAAGATGGATGTGCGCGCAACTCCGCTCGGCGCGTGGGTGGAGAGTTCGTTCAGATTCGCGGTCAGCCAGATCGCCGCCGGCAGGGTCGGTTCGACGACGGTGATCGCGAAGTTGTCGGAGTTGTTGTTCGTGGAGGCCGTGAGCCACTACATCGCGGGGTTGCCGGAGGATCGCAAGGGATGGCTGGCCGGTTTGAGGGATGCGCAGATCGGGCGCGCGTTGACGTTGATGCATGCGCAGCCAGCGAAAGATTGGAGTGCGGAGTCTCTGGCGGCGGAAGTCGGGATGAGCAGGTCTGGATTTGCGGAGAGGTTTGCGACGTTGGTGGGGAAGGCGCCGATGCAGTACCTCGCCTACTGGCGGATGCAGTTGGCGGCGCAGAGGTTGCGGGAGTCGCGCGAAGCGGTGGCGCAGGTGGGCTACGCGGTGGGATATGAGTCGGAGGCGGCGTTCAGTCGGGCGTTCAAGAGGGAGTTTGGAAAGGGGCCGGGGGAATGGAGGCGACGGTTGGAGTAGATGGGCGTCGCAGTCGAGGTCGCCAATTGCGACCTCGGGATTGCGACTCCCTGATCCCGGCCACGAAAACCCGCTAGAAATTCACGCTGTCGACATACACGGTGCCGTTGAAGACGCCATTCGTCGTGAACTGCACGCCCAACGAAGACAGCAAGGCGGCATCCGCAGGAACCTGGACTGTCAATGTGTTCCATGCGCCGGTCTTGAGCGCGCTGATGGGCTGCCAGTTTCCGGTCCAGCGCCAGCCGCCGGCGGCGCCTTGCAGCACATAGGGCTGTACCGAACTGATTGCAGCACCCGCCGGGAGGTAGACGTGGAATGTCACCGTCTGGCTCGCCTTCGCAGCAGGATTCGCAACGCTCACCAAAGCGCTGCCTGATCCGTTGATCCGTACCGCGAGCGAACTCGCCCCCGCAAACTTCACGCTGGTAGAGCGTGCCACGCTAACCACCGGCGCAGAGCCCTGCCAGCCCTGGGTATCCGTCTCGAAGTTGTAGTCAGTCGCATCGGTGGGCGGAGGTGGCGGCGGCGGAGTCGAGGAACCTCCGGGAATGGCGAGGCCACCGGCCTTCAGGAAACTTCCTGCCCGGCTCTTCAGGAACAACTGGCCGTCGGTGTACGTGTCGTTCTGATAGGAACTCTGCCCGCCCGCGCCCGCACCGAACAGCAGGCCGAAGACGCCGCTCGAGGCGAACTTTTCGAGATGCGTCCTGGAGTTCGCCCCGAAGAAATACTCGGGCCGATTGTCTTTATAGCCCTCGCGCGACCCGCCGTTGTTGTAGACGTTGAGATGATTGGAGTTGCCGATGGGGATCTGCCACAGCAGCCATCGTTTGGACGATTTCGCGTTCCACAGCCGCAGCCATTCCGCGTATCGATTGAAGCTGCGCGAGCTGATCGATGCGTTGTCGGAAGCATCCCACCATCGATCCGAATTCTGGGTCAGCCGGTAGAAGTCCGCATCGCGATCCAGCGGGTCGCCCACCAGGAAATCAAACGTGGCGCCGGTCGCGTTCGCGGCCAATCCAAGCGGTGCGAGAAACGCGTAGACCTTGTCGACTTCCGGCTGCAACGGGTCGGTCACCGAGTAGTGGACGATATCCTTGCCGCTGGCCCATCCGGAAACGTGGACGCCGAGCACCACGTTCGTCGCGCCGACGGATTTGCGCAACTGAAGGAACGCCATGCCCCACCCGGCCACCGTGTTGGGAAGGCCTGCGAGCTCCGGAACTCCCGACGCGGCAACCGCCGCGTAGGCATTTGCGTTCTGGCTGGACTGTTGCTCGAGGAACCCGAAGCCGTCCGCTTCGAGCATGACGACCACCGGCTTGCCAAAATCCTTCGCACGCTGCATCAGCAGTTTGAAATCGCCGAAGTAGCTAGCCATGGTGGCGGCGGTCTGCGCCTTCTGGAGGAATTGAGCTTCGCCGCCGCCGGGTTCGCCCTGCATCTGGTAGAACTGGACCGCGGGAATCGTGGTGATGGCGCTGCATTCGTTGAAGAAGGCCGTGGCCATCGATCCGTCGTGCGCGCCCCAGCCCCAGTTGTCGGCCCATCCCGTGGTGAAATAGGCGTAACGCACGTCCCAGGGAGTGGCGCTGTCTCGCATCCACGTGCCGCCCCACTGCTCGAACAGGCCCACGACCAGTCTCGAGGGCATGCCGGCCGGCAATGATCCGGCGGGTGGCGTGATGGCTGCGTGATCGGGCGCGGCGAAAAATGCGGTCGCGCACAGCGCGATGAACGAAACGAACTGTTTCTTCATGGATAGCTCCATCCTTGGATGGGCGGACCATACGCCGATGCACGCGATTGAACAGATGTCTCAAAATGGCGTCGTGCGAAGATTCACGGCGGGAGCCGGAATCCGCTTAACCTTCAACTTCCGCGAGCGCCTACAGGTTGAGGCTTAGGAGAACTGCAGTGAAGACAGCGAAGAACACGATTTGTCTGTGGTTTGAAGAGGACGCCGAGGCGGCGGCGCGGTTCTACGCGGCCACGTTTCCGGACAGCAAGGTCACGGCCGTGCACAAGGCGCCCGGCGATTTCCCGGGCGGCAAGCAAGGCCAGGTGCTCACGGTGGAATTCACTGTGTGCGGAATTCCCTGTCTCGGTCTCAATGGCGGGACGGCGTTCAAACAGAGCGAGGCGTTCTCTTTCCAGATCGCCACGGACGATCAGGCAGAAACGGACCGCTATTGGAATGCAATTGTCAGCAACGGCGGACAGGAAAGCGCGTGTGGGTGGTGCAAGGATCGGTGGGGCTTGTCGTGGCAGATCACGCCGCGGGCGCTGACGGAGGCGATGAAGGCTGGCGGAGCGGAGGCGAAGCGCGCGTTCGAGGCGATGATGAAGATGAAGAAGATTGATGTGGCGGGGATTGAGAAGGCGCGGAGGGGGTAGCCTCGGTTAAGGCGAGCGGCAGGCGATGGCGCCCGTGTACAAATCTTAAGGTCACAATTTGTGACCTTAAGATTCCCCACTCGTTGGCGTAACTTGAGGTCGCAAATTGCGACCTCAAGATTGCAACGTCTTGATCCTCCAACGGGAAGAGAATCCGTTGGTCGTTACGCTGTACAGCGCAGCCACGTCCGAATCGAAAAGTACGCGCTTGCCGTGCACGGTGAATGCATCGCTACTGCTTAGCGCCCGATGGTCCCGAAAGTCCCAGGATAGCTTCGAACACCTGCTCGAATTGCTTACGCGTGCTGTCGTCCAGCGAATCAACGCGCGTTCGGAGCGCGGCTACTTCACGCGCGAGCACGGCATTCACCAACAGGGACTCACGCATCTTCACGAATGCACGCACAACGAAGACCGTCATCTGAACTGCGCGAGGACTGTTGAGTACGGTCGCTGCCATGATTGCTCCATGCTCGGTAAAGGCGAGCGGCTGATGTTTTACGTTAGAACCGCGCCCAGCGTTCAAGATCACAGATTGTGATCTTGAACGCGCAACCTCTTGATTCGAAAGCTCGAGCATGAAGTCATCCGGAAACCTTTCGCGATTGCGACGAACCGCTTGGTTGAGGACTCTCGTCTCGATTCCGTAGAGCTTTGCGAGCTCTGAATCCAACATCACGCGCTTGCCGCGTACGACAAATATTCGACTCGCGATATCGGCAAGCGATTGGTCGGAAGGATTGCTCACTCACCAATGATGGAAGACCTCCCATCGTTGGCTCCATACGAAAATCGGCCGCGTATCCGTAGAAATACAGCCCCTACTTCCCCGGCATCATCACCTTCGGCGCCGCCACAAACGGCTCTATCCCGAACTTCGGATACACCTCGCTCGGGTAATAGAACACGCCATCCTTCACCACCATCGCGATCGTCTTGATCGCCTTCAGATCCTTCGTCGGATCGCCCGGCACCAGAAAGAAGTCCGCGCGCTTGCCCTTCTCGATCGAGCCCGCGCTCTGCTCCTCGCCGATGTAGCGTGCGCTGTCGAACGTCGCGCGCTTCAGGATCTCCGCCGCCGTCATGCCGGCGGATTGATAGAGCTCGAGCTCGCGGTGATACGTGAACGAGCCGCCGGTGTCCGTGCCGAAGACGATGAACACGCCGCGGTCGTGCAGCATGCGCACCACGCCGATCAGCTTGTCGAACGCCTGTTCGTAGGCCTGCGCATCGCCGGGCGCGGACGTGTCGATCCACTGCTTCATCATGTCGCGCTGCGCGCCGATCGGCATGTGCGTGAAGTAATCCTTCGCGCCGCGCGGCACCTGGCCGTCGCGGTTGAACACCAGGTTCTCATGGATGCCGAGCGTCGGGTCGATGGCCTTGTGGCCGTTCACCATGAGGTCGATGGTGTGTTGCACCTTGGCGCTGTTGAGGTCCAGCGCCGGAAGGCGCTTGAGCGCCGTGAGGCGGAACAGCGTGCGCGTGTCCTCGCCCGGCGCGATGACCCAGCCCAGGCAGAACTGGTTGATGTGCGTCATCTCGTCGTAGCCGGCTTCGATCATCTGGTCGGCCGTCGAGAACGCGGGGACGTGGCCTGCGACGCGCATGCCGAGACGGTGCGCTTCCGCGACCATTGCCGGCACCCAAGCCGGGTTCATGCTGTTGTAGATCTTGATCTGCCAGAAGCCGCGCGCGCCGTACCAGCGGACCGCGTCGACCGCCTTTTCCTGGCTGTCGACCACGATGCCGTTGTTTGCGCTGAACGGGCTCTTGCCTTCGATGAAGCCCGAGCGGATGACGTGCGGGCCGCCGATTTCGCCTGAGTCGATCTTGTGGATCAGCGAGTCCAGCACCGCGTTGTCGTTGCCCATGTCGCGCAGGCTCGTGACGCCCGCGAGGAGGTTCAGCAGCGCTTCGTTCTGACCCAGGTGGCCGTGCATCTCGTACATGCCGGCGATGAGCGTGCCGCCGGCGCCGTCGATGGTGACTTCGCCGGGCGTCGCGGGGCTATCTAGTGGCTCGATGGCGGCGATGCGTTTGCCGTTGACGAGCACGGTGAGCGGCGCCGTGAGTTGGCTGGTTTTGGGATCGAAGAGCCGGACGTTGCGGATGCGGACGGGTGCGCCGTAATCGTGTGCAACTTCCTTTTGCATCGACGAGAAGCGTTCGGTGCTCCAGTCTGCGGCTAGCTGGCGCAGGCGGACTTCTTCGGATTCGTAGCCTTCGCGGACCACCACTGATTCCGGCGAGACGGAGGCGAAGAGGTTGCCGTCGGCGTCGAGCAGCATGACGTCGGGGTCGGTCTGGATGCCGGAGAGTTCGTAGCGGGTGACGTGCAGTGGGCCGGGCTTGCCTTGGACGTCGATAGCGTCCTTCTTTTCGAGGCGGAGCGTGCCACCCGGCAGCGCGTGCATCGTCATGCCTGGTTGCTTGAGCAATGCGCGCGCGTAGATCTGCAGAGACCACGGGCTGCCGCTCTGCGCGACGTAGACCGAAGATTCGTTCGGCGAGGCCTGGCCCTTGCCCGTCGAGTCGAGCCAGGTGGCGCGGGATTTGTCGCGTTTGAAGGTTTCGTTGACCTTGCTGCCGAAGGTCGTGGTGCCGGAGATGGTCCAGGCGGTTGGGAGACCGTCGGGGCCGAAGGTGATGGTCTCGGCCATGGTTGGGCCGCGGCCGTTGTTTTTGACGTTGTAGTCGATCGTGGTGCGATTGGCCGTCGTGTCGGCGTAGACGTGGCCGATGTTTTGGCCGCCGAAGATGACGGAGTACCGAGCGGCGTCGGCGAACGCGCCGACGGAGATGACAGCGAGCGTGAAGGCAAATGCGAGGATTCGTTTCATGCTGGCGAGTATAGACATGCTTGCGAGGGTTGGTCTCGCGAAGCGATGCGCTACTGTTTCTTTGCCGCCGGACTCATCAGACCGAGGATGGCCTCGTACACCTGGTCGAACTGCTTGCGCGTGTCGGCGTCGAGGGTATCGACCCGCCCTTTGAGGACTGCGAGCTCCCGCGCCAGCTGAGTGTGAGCTGCCAATGATTCACGCACCTTCACAAATGCGCGTACGACGTAGATGGTCATCTGCACGGCGCGGGGACTATTGAGCACGGTGGCCGCCATGATGGCGCCGTGCTCCGTGAAGGCGAGAGGCGGCTTTCGCTTTCCGCCCCAACTTGAAGTCGCAAATTGCGACTTCAAGTTTGCAACCTCCTGATTTGTCAGCTCCTGCATGAAACCTTCAGGGAAGCGATCCTTGTTTCGCCGGACCTGTTCGTTCAGGCGCCGGACGGTGACCCCATAAAGTGCTGCCAGATCCATGTCGAGCATCACGCGCTGGCCGCGTACGACAAGGATGCGGCTTGCGACTACGGCCAATGGATCGGTGGCGTCCTTGCTCATCGCATGATGTTAGACGGCGCGCGATGCGAGCCTTGAGGGCAAAATCACACGCCTTTGTGCAGAAAGGTCTGCGTGGGGAAATGATTGAGCGGCAGCCACTCGACGAGGAAGGAGGCGGCGATCAACCGGTCAGTTGTGCGGACTTTCCGGCAGCGGCGGATCGAAGACACCTTTATTGCGGCGAGTCAGCCTTACGCTAAGAGCTCAAGGAGATCTGCACGAATCTGTGGCCACTCGAGCGCAAGGTCCACGGTGCAGACGCGAATTCGCAATCCCTGCATGGTGTACGACTCGCGCAGTGGCCGATCAACCTGTGGGTACAAGAGCATTCCTTCGAGCGTGCGCGTCGGGTCTCGCGGCGTGTTCATGAGATACGCGAGCATCTGGTAGAGGTGCGCCGAACGAAACGTCTCCGAATCGTAGTACTGCGAAAAAGTCTGCGAGTAGTATTTAGTATCGATGATTAGCTTGGTTCCTGGCAGCGTGATCGATACGTCTGTGCGCATCTGCGGCAGTCTGGAAAGCGAAGGGTCCGTTTCGCTCGTAGCCTGCCAGGCAATCCTGTCTTCCTTCACGACGAGGTCCGGGCGCTCAAGACGATAGAAGTTGAAAACAAAGTCCTCGAATACCCGGGCCATCGCGCGTTCGTCGCGCTGAAAGTCGCGGAATTTTTGGGAGCCCGGTTTTTCATCGGCCAGCCAGGCATTCCGGACAAACGCACAAAGGTTCAGCAGGAAGCGGTAGAAGCGGTTGTTGCCATTAAGCTGAATAGTCCTGAACGACCGCGACGAGATCGGAACGACACTGATCCCGCCCAGTTGCCGATCAAGCTGATTGAGCTGATGCCTTAAATCAGCATCGAGCTTCGGCTCGGCAGCAAGCCAGCGCAACGTAGATTTCAAGATTCGGTTGGCTTGGGTGTCGACGGCGAGTTCATCGAAGAAACAGGTCGCACGTCCGTGCGCGAGCTGCAGACGTCGCGCGGATCCGACGATATCGACTCTTCCTCGAATGCCCGACAGATCGTCGCACACCTCCAGATATGCGCGCTCTAGGCCACGGCGTATGAGGTGTTTCAAGCCATTGATCAATACATATGCAAACAGGTCGTAGACTTCATTCGATTGCAGTCTGCCGACATCGACGACTTCTCCTTCTGGCAGGTGGTCCCAGGCGTAGCAAAGCAAGTAGTAGAGATTGCGTATCGGAATAGGCTGCGCGCTCATCACGCATCACATCAGCAACTTTGCGAGCCAGTCAGAGGCGCGTTTTGGGACGTCGAACCAGTATTCGCGAAGAAGTGGCGCGACCTCCTCTTTCACCACCTTGCGGTACCACGCCTCGTCTAGTGCACCTCCATTTGGAGAGAAGTAGCTGTGGCCTATACAAAATCCCGGACCGAGATTCGAGGTGTCTTCGGCAATCTCCTGGTTCAGTGCATTCATACGGCTGCAAATCTTGTTCAGCATCTCTGCAGACGCTCCATTCTCCGCCAGGCTCGACCTGAATGCGTCCGAGCCGTAGGCAGGGGACAAGTCAATGAATGCGAATCGTCGTCGCAATGCGTAGTCGACCATGGCCAACGATCTGTCGGCGGTATTCATGAGGCCGAGCAGGTACAAGTTGGCAGGAACGTAAAATCGCTCGTCCGAATCGCGCGAATACGCCAGCGGCATCGCCCACTCCGGCCCGCGCTTGTCCGCCTCGATCAGCATCATGAGCTCACCGAGCACCTTGCTCAGGTTGCCTCGATTGATCTCATCGATGATGAATACATAGGGCCGGGTGCCGTCACGTCGAGCGCGGGTAGCAAAGCGGTGAAATGTTCCATCCCGCAACTCGAAGCCCGAGCCGGTGGGTCGATATCCCTGGATGAAGTCTTCGTACGAATATGCCTGGTGAAACTGCACCAGCTCGACGCGATCTGGTGCCCTCTCTCCCATCAGGCAGTAGGCGAGCCTGCGGGCGACAAAGGATTTACCGACACCCGGAGGTCCCTGGAGGATCGCATTTTTTCTGCGTAGAAGCGCGTCGATCGCCTCTTCCAAGTCGAAGCGAGAAAGAAAGAGATCTCTCAGTGCCTCGTCGATCCCATAAGGTTCATTCGGTGTGCTCATCGATGGCTCTGCAATGGTGCGAGATGCCGCTTCGGGCGGAAGATCTTCGGTTCCAGTCCAAAGTCGTCGCAGGATCTCCGCGGACGCTGGTTTTATCTCGATTCCCGACTGCTGCGGCGTCCAACGCTGCGTTTCGCCATCAAGCTCGCGAAGTCGTTCGATCCCGATCGCATCACCGCCATCCGGATCGCGCAGCTCGTCGAACTCCACGTCGATGTACTGCGCCGTTGCGCCCTGCTCGCCTTGCGATTCGCTCCAGTGCGGGCCGTCGTAGGGAGCTCGCACGACTCTACCGTGCCCCATGATTACGCGCGGCGCGTCCCCGATTTTCGCAAGCCACACGACATCGCCTACTTTTGCATTCGAGTTGGCGCAAGTCCATCGACGTGAAACTATTTCTCCCTTGGCAGAGTTCTCGATATCTCGAGGAAGTTCAATCCAGGGCCACTTATCACGATTCCAGGTGAGCAGCCAAGGCCGCGTGTTGGCGGTGTCACCTTTCAATGCCTCACGTCGCTTCTGGAATTCAACAAACTCTGGGTATCGCCTTAGATAGGCGATATCGATTCTCTCTGGTCCCTCAGCAATGACCTGCTTGCCGCGCGCGGTGATGCGATAACAGCCGCGAGACACACGCTCGAGAAGTCCTGCACTTCGAAAATAGACGGCGCACCAGGAGACCCGATTGGCAAGGCGCGTCTGATTGCCGTTGGCCACCAACTCCGCACGATCAGCGTCGGTGAGCTTGAGACTTCCCGCGACGGTGTCTCGTACTTGTGATGTTTTGTGTTCAGCACCATCGGCAAAGGCCTTGAGCACATGGATCATCATCGACTGGAAATCGGGGACTGCCATGGATCCTCGGCACACTAAGGTCGATGAAAGGGTTCGGGCGGCATTTCTAGGCCGAAACTGCCATACGCGACAATGGGCCTTTTGTACCCAGAGGTCCTCGATGGCTTTAGAAGGGCGCCAAATGATGGCTTGGCTTTAGATGTAGGGAATCTTCGAGTCCCGGCGGATGTTCGAGGGGTCCGACGCCGGCTATTGCTCGCGAAGCATCTCCAACAACTCACTGGTCGCAAGTCCGTCGACTGCCACGCCGTGATCTCGTTGAAACTGCTCGATGGCATTCCGAGTTCGCTCGCCAAGTCGGCCGTCCGCGGAACCTGGGTTGTAACCGCGTGCAATCAGCTGCCTTTGGATTTCTTGCACCATGCGCGACGGCGGGGATCCCGGTGGCGCGCGCACTTTGTCGATCGAAATGGATACCTGGTAGGGAACCATCATGGCGTACAGATCGTTGTCTCGGCGGGCTGCCGCACTTAGCTCACGTTCCGCCCACGGCTCAAGTCCCTTTCGAACAAGCTCGAGAATCATGCCTTCGAGAAAATCATTGGATGCGTCGTTGCGCCTTACTTTTCGGATGATCTGAAGGTCGACCAGATCGGTCAGCGGATTCACATTCACGCTCGCGGAAAAATCCTGCGAATGTGCAGCGTCACTGTCTTCAATACTTCGATTTAGACGCTCTTCGAGCTGATTTGCGACTATGAAGTGCCAACCAAGGACAATGAGCACGAGAATTGCCAGCAATGTCGGTAAATACCTTAGGCGCGATTTGGAAGGCTCGTCGACCCGGGTATAACGCTGATCTTGTGAGGAGCGATATTCCCGCGAGAAGTCTTCCAGGTCGCCGCCTGACAATCCAACGTTGGGCTCGTTCTTGATTTCGGGCAGGTCGCTCATAACTGCTGACAATCGCCTGCGCGAGCACGCGTCATCGCCTTCTCGACATTCGCAGGACGTTCTCGCGATGGTACTCGAGAAAAACCCTCTGGCCTTCTGAGAACGTCCCGACGTTTACCTTATCCTCCGGATCTATACCCATTCTTGCCAACGAAGCCCGATCCGCCACGGGCGAGACGATCAAGTTGCCCTTGTCCTCGAAGGAAATGAACCCTTTGTCGAACAGATGATCAATCGTCGGCGTCAGCAGCAAGCCGTTCTCGCCATCGAGCCGCTCTTCGTTCGTGCTGTCGCGCCAGGGCTTGGTGTGGCTCGCGACCAGGTGCTCCAGCCGCTCCACCCCCGTCACACGACAGGCGCGCTCGACGCCCTGCACATTGGCGCGAAACTTCCCCTGCCCCACGCGCGCCAGGATAATGGCTTCGCGTTGGGTGTCGGAGATCTTCGTGTCTTCGCGGATATCATGTTCGACGCGCTCCTCCCATCGCTCGAGGTCCGGCTCGCGCGATGGGCTTAGCTGCTCCGCGCGATCAACCTCCTCGCGACGTCCTTCACCTGATTCGCTTCGCCACCGATGAGACGGAACAGCGCCGCCGCGAATGACCCGCCGACTTCGGCCAGGTACACGCTCTGCAGGCCATCGCCATTGCCGCGCAGCGGCGAGTACTTCTGCGGCAGCAGGCCGCGCAGCTCGCCGATGTGGCTCTTGGGGTGGATGCGGTTCGTCAGCTCGCGAAAGCTCACGTCGATCTTCCAGCCGATTGCCTCCCAGTAGCTGCCGGCCGTGCCGAACTCCGTCGGCTTGGGGCTCTCGTAGCAATAGGAGCGCGCGATGCCGAGCGCGGCGATGCGCGTGTCGCGGAAGGAGAAGATGATGTCGCCCGGCGAGATCTCGCGCATGGACTCGGTCAACCCGACCTCGACTGCAAGATACTGCATGCAAGCACGCCAATCTAAGACCAACTCTCATGGAGCGCCGGTATTCCCTGGGACCAACTGACTTCGTCAACGTTGAAGAAGACCTGCCACTTGAAAGCAGTCAAACACGATTCGGTCGAGGTCCGACTGCGGTAGGCCCCCAAGGTCATAGACTTCATTGCGAAGTCTAAATAGCTTGGTCGCACGTCTCATGACGGACTCCATTCCTTGCTTCGTTGTTGCCGCGGCCTTGGCGTAGCCTTCGGCAAGCGATTTGGCTAAAACGGGCTGACCGAAAATCCCTGGTCGCTCAAAAATCTGTACGGCTGCGTCCTCCTTCAGCACCTCCACCAAGCCCCAACGTTGCGGATGCTCACTGCCGCGATCCAAGATCACTCCTCTTAGCCAAAGGCGCTGGATTGCATTGCGGACACCGCCGCGGAATCGTTCCGCTGCGCGATCTGGAAATCTCCACTCAACAACGTCGGGCACGACGACAGTCGCGACATATGCCCACATGTCATCGCGCAGACCTTCACCAGTCGAAAACTCAGGCAGCGGCCCTAGATAGATAGTGGCAATTCGATCGAAACGAGCGTGCGCGACTGAACTTTTGTCATTCGGAAATCCGGCCTCGTGCGCGAGTCCTCGCAGCTTCTCGCCGATCTCAACGACTGCGTTTGCGTCTCGGACGCCGCCCGTCGCAGCAAATGAAAGCATTGAAGCTCGTTGAGCTACGACAGCTCGACTCGCTGGAGGCGATAAACCTCCGCCCGCGACACTGTCCAATACAAAGGACACGCCTTGCACACTGAGCCTCTGAAGTAGCTTGACGCTCATACTTCAGCCTGCAACTCCGCCATTCCGAGAATGGATGCTCTGAACTTTCCGGGAAATCGCTCTTTCATGGCACGGATGCTTGAGAATTCCTCTCCGGGAAAAGCAGTAGATAGCCACAGCTTGACTTGAGCTCCGACTGAGCCCTCTTCGCACTGAGAGAGCAGTTCCTCACCATCAGAAAGGTCCAAGACGCTCGCCGTCATTTGAGAGATCACATCGGCCAGAATTGCTTGCAGCGTCGATATGTCTCCTGCCTTGAAACGACCGAAGACTTCCTCACGGTCTATGTTCAGATAGAGCCGAACCCTCTCGGCGAAGTCTCCTTGAAGTCCGACTGGCTCCCAATGTAGGTACCATGGGGCTAGTGCCATCGGCGTACCCTTGAAGGCTTTTGAAAAGCTTGCCGCTTCGATGGGGAAACGAGATGCACCGCCGTCTTCAATCAATATGTCGTGAGAGGTTTGCCACAGCCTCGAGCCGGGGATTCTGGGAGACAACTTCCCGGGTGCATCGGGCGGCCGGTCCAGTTGAACTATCAGCGCCAGTCGGAGCTGCCCCGACAGCCGCGCGGCTTGAACCACGCCCCCGAGGCGCACCGCTGTACTTCCGTCGGACAGTACTTTTTCGTCGATCCGCTCCAGCGTTCTCGGCAATCTTCCCGTGCCTGTTCCCGCGAGCAGTACAACCCGAAGCCGCAACTGACTTGGGGACACTTGAAGACACTTGCTCGCAGCGGCCCAGTCCAACACCAAGCCCGCCCCGATTTCGAGATTTCTCGCGTAATCCCAGTTCTCCAGGATTTCGCCGGCGGGGTTGAGCGCCTGACCAACATCGCCAACCTCCCATCCGGAAAACCCAACAAGGTCGTCGGGTAGGGTCAGAAAAGGGTAAGCCGCGGCGACACTCACAAGGATTCGCCCTCTTTGAGAGACAGCCGAATTCCAATGGCGGCGCCCTCAACTATCTGAACGAGAACTTCTAAAGTTCCGCCCTCTCGACCGACTTGTATTGAATTTCCTCCTGGAGTGGATTTGCGCCCATTCAAAGTCAGCTCGACTACGCGCAGCTTCATGCTCTCTGGAAGGTCCTCTGTATCAGCATTTCCACCGTCAATGACGAACGTCGGCTCGGCGACAATGCGGAGATTCTTATTTGCTGCGTCGTTGCGAACATCCGCCGTGAAGACCGCAACCACTTCGCCGCTTTCGAGTACACGTAAGCCTTCAGAGCGCGGCCGAGAGAGCTCCAGTGAACGGCGGCCCCCACCATTTCCACTATGGCCACCACGTGGAGGTCGAGTTTTTCCAGGTCCGGCTGCGCCCGTGTGACCTAAGAGCGCACCCATCTTTGATGCCGTGGATGCCAACGAGGGGGCATGAGCAGTTGTCCCGGTTCCAGGTAGCGCGCCGGGACTGACGTAAGTCTTCGCGATGTCGTTTATTCGCGCGAGGCCGACCTTGACGATTGTTTTTGCCTGACCTTTGGGAAGGTTGTCAGGCACCCAGTCATCGTGCGCAGGCGGTTCAGAATCGGCAAATGCGGCTTCGATGTCTTCATCATCGGAACATACAAAGACACCTGCCCACTCGAGCCGCGAGTCAGCAAAAGCCATCCCCTCGAGATACTTCACCACCAACTGCACCGGTCTCATCAGGGCAATGTGGCTAGAGTGTTTTGGTATTGAGGAGTTCTCTGCCTGGGCCGGGCCGACGCGTTCCGCTCGAACCCCCTTTCGAATCATCAAACGCCCGAGATGCTTGCTCGGCCTCTGGCAGATGATGGGAATACATTCAGGACTGTTCGAGCGATGCGCGGCCATCGCTTCCGCAAAAAGATCTAAGGGAGGGAAATCTTCCGGATGTGGCACCGGCACCTTCTTTCCCTCGAACTCGATTTCGACCTTGATACGCTGATGATGAGGGGTACTGGCGGTCATTCGCGGCCAAAAATTCCACAGGACGGTTTCCAAAATCTCGTCGACTGCAGCTTGATGTCCATCTGGATCGATGAACGGATCAACGACGAGGATAGAGGTGCCTGTTTCGTCTCCTTCCCTGATCGGTAATCCGATTCGAGAAGCAATATCTCGCGCCAACCTCCCTGTGGCCGGCTCAATAGATTCTTCCTTGTCGAGAACGCCCCACCAATGTCTACCGGTGAATCTCCGGCGCTTTCCACGACCAATAGTCGCGTCGTAGGCAGAGCCCAAGTGACATCCCATCAGTCGTCGATCGAACTTTGCGCCGTTGGCAGAGAGGCTGTCGGCAAAGATCGTGGCGCAAGTGCTCATCGCATATAACGAACTCTTGCCGTATCCATATGTACCGCCGCCCTGATGTGTATCCCGACCGGCGCCGACATTCCTGAAGAAATTTACGAAGTTCAGTGAGGTTTTTGCGTCATGCGCTGCGTCTGCCCCGGTCGGACCCGATAGGCCTTCAGTGTTGAAGTCGCAAATCTCCAAGACCGAAACCTTCTCTTTAGAGATCGAAGCCTGAATATCGCTTCTTGTTGCGTCACCGGCGGGCAACTGCTCTAGCATCGTCTCGCGCAACACCTCAAATTGAGGATCAGTCAGCGTGCGAAGCCTGATGAGAATTCTCGGCCCTTTCCTGCCGGAACCAGCATCTAACACGTTCTGAATTCCTTCCCGCACAAATGTCTGAAGGAGATCAAGCGTAGGACGACCGAGAAGGCGCTTAAATCCCTCGGCAGCCATATTGCCTGTTTTTGCAAAAGGTTCGCTGAATAATTCAAGGGAGCTCATTCAAAAAACCTTTTGTATGCGAGCTCTGCTTCCGCATTGGAAAGCAAAAACCCAGCAGCAGCCTGAAGGTCTAGCGAATACTTAACTCGACTGATTCCGTTTGGAAGGGTATTCCCTTCGAAAGCTCTGCTTGTGATTCTCGGAAACCCTTCCGTGACGCGATAAGTAGAGACATGCTCTAAATTGAAATTCAGCCTGTTCCATTCAGCGGATTTTGGATCTGTGCATTTCGTTTGCGACAGACCCTGCTCAAGAGCTTTCCTATCTACGCCCATTGACAAAAGCGCAGTGTGCAATTGGCCAACTGAAAGCGCTCCTTTATCAGATCTCTCGAGACGCACGTGCACAAGTGAAAGAGTTCCGCCAAGAGGTTCAGTGAGTTGATCTACGCTGCTTATCGAAACAAGAGACGCGTCCGCGCGAGAGGAGGCCTTCACCTCAAAGGCGTTTAATCCGCGCCGAAAGTCGTGGCGTTCCTCGTAGGGGCCAACCCAAGACTGAACAGCGCTGACGTCAATTGCGCTCAACTGCCGCAACATGACCAGTTCGCCAACTAGGCCGTAAATAGCAGAGCCAGATACTTGTTCCGGCTCGGATTCGGACAACAATTCTCGAAATTCGAGAATTGTTCTCTCGATTGCTTCGCCTGGCGCAGCTCCACTTGCAACTCTATTGATTACCGCGAGTGCAAGCTCCGCGAAAACAGGATCGAGTGCTCGGTCGTTACAAAGAAGGTCAACGAACAATACGTTTCGCCCATCCAGCACCAACCTGTTCAAGCCAATCTTCAGTTTTCCCGCCTCCCCGTTCAGAGGAAGTCTTGCATTTAAAGCGATTGGGACTAGGAGGCGAGGCTCAGATTCCGGTCCTAATGCAAAGCGCACTAGTCCATAGCCCGTACTTACCTCTGTGGGGAAACTCGGAATCTCAATTTTTCCGTCCCCCTTGCCGGCGATTCGCAGCCGGTGCCAGTTATCAATTGGAAGGTCACTCATCTTGGACTTCAATCGGTTCTTCTTCGGCCAATTGTTCCGGTGTCGGGATCTCAAGGTCTACCGAGTAGAAATCGCCACTCCGATCTTCGGACCCCGGAAACACAATGCCGATCCCAACAAGGTCCATCGTCGCGTCCAAGGGGACTCGACTTGGCCGTCCATCCGCGGATACTTTTACCCTTTCTGGAATTGATTCTCGATTGATCGGATAGATAAGCAGCAGCGGGAATGCCGCGCGTCTTGCCTTCAACTGCTGCCAAGATTCGCTTTTCTCCGCTTTGTCGTTGGCGGCGTCGATAAGAATGTCGCCTTTCGACATCAGCGCCTTGATATCCGCAAAGGACTCTGGAATAGCTAGGCGAGATCGCCTGTTGGTACCAACGCGCCCGAGCTGTCCAAGGTCTCGATTTGATGTGGGCCCAGAGTCAGTCAACACGACTCCGACATTCCAATCCAGAAGTGCCGTGCTTGACTTGTCTAGGTAGGCAAGCAGCAGATCCTTCTTTAAGTCCAGGTGTTGGTCCGAGATTGAATAGCGTACGAGGAACCTTCTGACTGTTGCCAATGGCACGCCCTTCATCAAGCGCCCACCCTTCGCTGCCTCGCCCACTCTCCTGGATTCGTCGATCAGTTCGCTCGCCGCATCCCAGTTCCTTTCGGCCACCGGCGCGGACTTGTGATCGAAGCGTATCGTCTGAACGTGTCGGCCCTCGAAACTGATGCTAGTACGGTGCGCGTGGCGCATTTTTCCGGCGGCAGTAATTGCCATCCCTGGAATCGATCTGACTCTTACCGCGAACTCCAGTGGACTGGCCTTTCGCTCACGATAGACTCGAATGTCTTCGCGAATTTCTTCCTCGATTTGAGCCAATGCTCGGAAACTGCTTATTAGGTCCTCCGAGGCCCACAACCTAGGTAAATCGCTATACCCGTGCCGATATCCGAACCACCGACCCATCTGAAGGAGCGTGTCGTACTGAAGCGCAGTCCGAAGGAAGAAGGACACGACAAGACCTTCGAGCGTTAACCCGCGGGCGAGGACGGATCCACCCACGACGATGTACGTTCTGGGCTTCTCCTCGACGACGCCCTCTTCGTTCTTCTGTCCCGCGTAATTGAGTCTCTCAAGGCTCGCCGAATTCTCGATCACAATTTCCAATGCATTGAGTGTTTCGACCAGGAACGGGAGCAGGTCTTTCAGTTTAAGACCAGCCTCTCCTGCGCCCTGAAGCGGATAACGAGACGTTTCATTTTCCCAGCAGACGGTCATTCGATCCCAGGCGACACCGCTCCCGGCTCGAATAAACGGCGAGTTGAGCTTGACCCACTGACTCACCGCCTCTTTCATGTTCCCATGCTGCTTAATGCTCTGAGACGTATGGATGAGCATCGTCATGTGCTCTGTTTCCTGACCTCTCCTCCTGCGAACCGCGCAGGTCAGCAAGAACCATAGGACCGCATTCTCCAGCTCAGTTGTAACTTGCGGGAGAAAAGTTGAAACCGCTTCACCCCGAGAAGGCCTAAGCAGTTTCACCTCGTTGTTGGGTTCCTCTGCAGGAATAATTCGAAGCATATTCCTGCCCTCAGCTTCACCGGTCTCCTCGGCTGCATCGTCGGGCGCAAAGCCAAATACCTCTCGTGCACCAAAGTAGTCCTTGGGGCGAGGCAATGCCGTTATGAAATCTTCGGGATAGAGATCGTCGAGTACATCCTTGTTCCTCGGGAAAGGATTGATAAACACATTGGCAAAGGGCGTGGCCGTGTAGCCGACGTATGAAACTGCCGGCAACGCTTGAATGATTTCGCGTATCAGTTTATTTGTCTTTGCCGGATCGTCATCCTCCTTTGCGTTAACCGAAGCTTGATCGCATTCATCGTCGATGATGAGTGTCCTCAAACTCCCCATAATCGTCGGCACTCTTGCAGTTCTGCGGATTGTTTGGAGAAAGGCGTCCAGTCGGGTCACAACCTTCTTCATCACCAGGATTTGAGGATGACCCGCAATTGGCATTGTGAAGTGGCCATTCCTGGGAATAACAAAATCACCATCTTCGGCGTTGTCGGTGTAGCGATGCCAGACCTGGGGATAACGCTGAACTACATCACTCTCCAATCGGCGTTGCGTCTGCGCACGAAGTTTCTTCGTGACGCCACCGAGAACGACAATTAGGTTGTAGCCAGCGTCTACGGCCTTAGCTATTACCGCAGTCATGTTGGCTGTCTTTCCTGACTGGACATACCCCACAACCAGGCCTCTACAACGGAACGACTTCTCGCCGGGATTTCCGAGGAGCGACACAACCTCATTAGAGGTTGCGTCGATAGACGCAATCGCGTCGGCGTCCCATTTCTTTACGCTTTCAAAGAAAGTCTGAAGTGCCGGCCAATGCCGGTCCATGGCTCGCGGACCTTTGTACCACTCAGGACGCACCTTTAAGAGTGAGCCCGCGCGCAAAATCTCAACCTCGCGACTCGCTTCTTTTTTCACAAACTCCAAAGCGATCGCAAACTGGACAGCCGCCTCAGCCTGCATCGGTCCAAACATCGATTCGCAGATTGCGAGTGCCGCTTTGCCAGCCTCTTCGACTGAGCCGTGACCCGGCAGCTGGCCCTCGATGAGCTTTATGAAGCCTTTCGCCTGACCGCTTAGTTCCGCCATCTCAAGAACACCTTATTCTTCTTATTGACGCTGAAGTGTGCCAGCGTCGGTTCGTGTTCGACAGGCCGTCTTGGCCTAGTTAGTCATGAGGCGTTCCTTGTAAGGCGCCTTCGTATTTTCGATATCAGTTCCTTAGTAGTTTCCCTGCCGTCGGCCTGCAGTTTGCATTCCCAAATGACAAAGACGCGCCAGCCAGCTTTCCTTAATTCCGCGCGATTCCTGGCGTCTCTTTTTACGTTTTGGCTGAATTTTTCCTGCCAGAAATCCCGTCGCGTCGAGGGGTTAGTTGCGTTCTTGCAGCCGCGATGGCGATGCCAGAAGCAACCATGCACAAATATCGCAGCCTTGTACTTGGGAAGGACTATATCCGGCTTGCCCGAAAGGCGGCGGTCATGGAGGACAAACCTGAACCCTTTTCGATGGAGCAGAGATCTAAGGCGCTTCTCGGGAGCGGTATTCGATCCCCGAATTTGCGCCATGTTCCAACTACGTCGGGTCGTACTGAGATGATCGATCATCACCGCCTGCTCGGCACCCTATCCAAAACCTCTGCGACAACCGCAGCAATCTGCCGGGCGAGCTGAGGCGGAACAGCGTTTCCAACCTGATGGTACTGCGAAGTCCTAGGGCCGCAGAAAAAATAGTTGTCCGGGAATGTCTGGAGCCGTGCGGCTTCACGCACAGTCAGGCTTCTACACTGCGCAGGATCGTAGTGTATGAAGTAGTGGCCGTCTTTGGAGATATGAGAAGTGATCGTAGTCGACACTTGGTCTGCCAGTTGAACCCTGAACCGATCCGAGAACATTTTCCCTTGCTGCCCTTGCTTCGCGTTCTTGTGATCAGGCAGCAGTTCATCTGGAAAATCTGCAAGCGCTGGACTCCGTTCTGCATGGCTCGCGAATACGGCAGCAAAGAGATATCGACGCAAATCCGAAGCCATGTGGCTTCGAGACTCATGCGAAGTTAGCGTAGAGAGCCGTGAATCGTAGATACCATTGAGAATCTGGTGCTCCGGCCTGCGTCGCGGGTAACGCCGAGACGATGTAGCGGAGGGTGAGTCCAATGCTGCCAATCGAGAAGCACTCAGATCGCGAATCACAGCGTTGCTATAGGCCGACCCGTTAAGCTGCTTTCGAACATTGACATCCGCAAGGCGTCTCAATTCCCTAACCCAGGATTGCACGCTATCTTCCGCAGAAGACAACTCGCTGCGAATCGAAGGCAATGCCTCAATCGCCTGCCTAACTGTCGGCGGATTGAGTGGAACCAAGGTACCTGGGCGGCACCGAATATCGCTTCGTATGCCGACAATAAACATTCTATGTCGTGCCTGAGGAATACCGAATTTCTCTGCCCTCACGAGGAACATTCCCGGATCTACTTCTCCTTCAGCCTGTTCGTCGTGAGCCAGCGAATAGAGGTTGTACGTCAACTCGTGTGGTGCGCTTCGAATCGCCGAATGAGGTTGCTTCAGATCTTTAACTATCCGATGGATGACGGATTTCCCATCAATCTTTGCCGAGAGCAGGCCTTTCACGTTTTCCATTACAAAGACGGGTGGCCGATGATCTGCAACAATTCGCAAATACTCTAGGTAAAGCGTGTGTCGTTCATCCTCCTCGAAATCAGCTCGCCCTTTCATTCGAGACCGCCCGACTAGGGAATAGGCCTGGCAAGGCGGACCTCCGACGAGCGCCCAGCGATCGTGACCGTTCAGTCGATCGCCGATAATCGAGCGAACACTGTTGTGAGAATCCCGGCCCAAGGAAATTTTGAGTGCGGTTTCTTGGGCGAATTGATGTTCGCTGGGGTGACGCGAAAACAATTCGTCTAGCGTCAGACGGCGTGCGAGAAAATCGTAGTAATCGTCGGGTACTTCCCCGGGCCCAAAGGCATGAAAGAAGTGACGAAGCAGAAGTGTTTGATGGGAGTACTCATCGCGTTCAATTGACACAAAGCTCTTGAACCGCGCCTCGCCATTTAGTCGCTTCAACGAAGCAAACCCTTCCCCCAATCCTCCCGGCCCCGCAAATAGATCAACAACCGGATAGGCGGTGCCGATCGTCCATCTCCACGACGCCCTTGGTTTTCCTTCGGCAGCACGCTGTCGCACCCTCAACAACACAATCACCTCACCGTGAAGTTTCGGGTGCCAGTCTAAACGTTATATGGAAACGGGCCAGGTGTCGGCAACATTGATGAAGCCGTCGACTACATAGAAATTTCATTTTCCGCTTGGTCTTGCAAATCCGTCTCTGCCGGCATGCACCTTGCCCCGAGAAATGCTCTACTCGACTGCGGGCGCCCCTAAGTCGCGGATAATTGCGGGCAGCCGAGACCGGGGCATTTCGCTAAGTTCTGTCAGCGAACAACCAGCACGGTTGGCTATCAGATTCGAAATCAGCAACGCATGGCAGGTGAGTTCTGCAATCAGTTTCACTTCCACGTCCGTCGCCTTCACGCTCCCTGCAAAATAAGCGTCAATCGCGTTAACGGATTTGCGGAAAAGCTGACCGGCGTCTACGAGAGTTTCCGTACCGTCGTTGGTCATGACTCGAGCCGAATTTCGAAAGTTGTGACCATACTGTACGCGCATACAGTATGGCCATGTCAATCAGTTTTTCGGCGAGTTTTTGTATTCCCGCTTAAGGCTCAAAAGGCATCAGTTTCTCAACACACAAAAGTCGACGCAGACCACGAGCACCTGACGATCGCCAGATGCCTGTCCACTAGGTCTCGTCACCGTCCGTTCTTAGGTGCTTCAACCAATGCTTGCGAGCGACCTTTCATCAGATCTACGGAAAGACCCGACGACGCACTGCTGAAAAAACGGTCGATGTCGTCGCTATCTTCGTACGACAAGAATCTCACATAGTTGCGCGCAACCGGTCACAATTTGTGACCGGTTCCGGGCGGCACTATGCCCCCACCCTCACCCTCTCCACCTCTTGTCTCGGCGGTGCCCCAAACAACCTCCGATACTCCCGACTGAACTGCGACGGGCTCTCATACCCAACCCGATGCGCCGCCGTCGCCGCCTCCACCCCCTCCGTCAACATCAACCTCCTTGCCTCATGCAACCGCAACTGCTTCTGAAACTGCAGCGGCGACAGCGTCGTCACGGCCTTGAACCTCTGATGCAGCGACGAGCTGCTCATATGCGCCGCGGCAGCGAGATCATCGATGGTCAGCGCCTCGGCATACCGCGTGCGCAGCAGTTCGATGGCACGCGCCACCCGCTGAATCTGGCTATCGGCGACGCACACCTCGCGCAGACGATGCCCGAGCTCGCCTTCGAGCACGTGGTAGTGGATCTCGCGCACGACCAGCGGCGCGAGCACCTTGGCCTGTTGCGGCTGGTCGAGCAGCCTCGCAAGCCGCAGCACGGCATCGGCCAGCGCATCGCGCGTACGCGCCACATACAGCCCGCGGCCGTCGCCGTTCTGCTCCCGCGGCGACCCCATCTGCAGCAGCTGCTCGCCGATGACCTGGGTATCGATGCCGATGGCCATGCACAGATACGGCCGCTTCGCGCTCGCCTCGACGATCTGCCCGACAATGGGCATGGTCACAGACACGACTAGATAGTTGAGCGGGTCGTAGTGATACGTCTCGCCAGCAAGCAGCGCGCGCTTGCGGCCCTGGACGACGATGCATATGGCCGGCTCGTACACAGCCGGCAGCGGCTGCGAAGGCGAATCGGCGCGCACCAGCCAGAGCGGGTCGATATGCGTGGGCTCCCGGCCTTCGGCGCGCGCGTGGCGCGAAATGATGTCCGCAAGCTCGGTGGCGGCGGGTGTGTTGGCTGACATGAGTCAAGGGATTGTGCAATAAACCTGGCGCGCCTGGAGCACGCGCCCGTGCCTTTTGTAGGATCAGGCAATCATCCCCGAGTTCTGGGCTAACGCGTCCGCGCCGGGCGGTCTATCGTTGCCACCCATGAACACACCCATCGCACGACGCACTCTCGGATCCCAACAGCTCGAAGTTTCGGCCATCGGCCTCGGCTGCATGGGCATGTCGGATTTCTATGGGCCGGCGGATGACGCGGCGAGCCTCGCGGTGCTGCACCACGCGGTCGACATCGGCGTGAACTTCCTCGACACGGCGGACATGTACGGGGTGGGTCGCAACGAAGAGCTGCTGGCGCAAGTCTTGCGCACGCGGCGCAACGAGATCGTCATCGCGACCAAGTTCGGCAACGTGCGTGCGCCGAATGGCGACTACCTGGGGATCGACGGCAGCCCGGACTACGTGGCGCGCGCCTGCGAGGCGAGCCTGAAGCGTCTCGGCGTGGATCACATCGACCTCTACTACCAGCACCGCGTCGATCCGAAAGTGCCGATCGAAGACACGGTGGGCGCGATGGCGCGGCTGGTCGAGGCGGGCAAGGTGCGGCATCTGGGCCTGAGCGAAGCGGCGCCGGAGACGATCCGCCGCGCGGCGCGGGTGCACCCGATCGCGGCGCTGCAGTCGGAGTTCTCGCTGTGGACGCGCGACGTCGCGGCGCAGGTGCTCGAAGTGGCGCGCGAGTGCGGCATCGGCTTCGTGGCGTACTCGCCGCTGGGCCGCGGCTTCCTGACGGGCGCGATCGGCAAGATCGACGATCTCGCGGCGAACGACTGGCGGCGCAACAACCCGCGCTTCCAGGGCGAGAACTTCGATCGCAACCAGCAGCTGGTGACGGCGGTGCGCTCGCTGGCGCAGCAGCGCGGCTGCACGCCGGCGCAGCTGGCGCTGGCGTGGCTGCTGCACCAGGGTGATGACATCGTGCCGATCCCGGGCACGCGCCGCATCGAGCGGCTGGATGAGAACGCGGCGGCGACGCGGATTTCGCTGGATGATGAGGAGCTCGAGGTGCTGGAGTCGGTGCTGGCGGAGCACACGGTGGCGGGGCCGCGCTATCCGGCGGCGGGGATGGCGAGTGTTGGGAGATAGTGAAACAAGCTGTTTCACAATTTCCGTTTGAATCGGGCAGAGCCGGTCACCAGGCCAGCTCTGCGCCTTCGGCGTTCAGCGACGTCTTCGTCCACGTCACTGGCTAGCCACGTGGTAAAAAGCTCGCCCGAATGTCCACCCGATCGAGCGAATGCCCCACTTCCGCAACCACTCCTACGCCGCCTTCCTCTTCGACATGGACGGCACCCTGCTCGACTCCTCCGCCGTCGTCGAACGCGTCTGGCTCACCTGGGCCCGCAATCGCGGCATCGACCCCAAATCCCTGCTGGCCGCACTCCACGGCGTCCGCACCGAAGACACCGTCCGCCGCTTTGCAAACTCCACCCTCGACGTCGCCCGCGAAACCGACTGGATCATGCAAGCCGAGCTGCGCGACATCGAGGGCATCGTCCCCATCGACGGCATCGGCGCTTTCATCGAGCGCCTTGAGCCGGACGCGTGGGCCGTCGTCACCTCGGCAACGCTGGCATTGGCGACGGTACGCCTGCGTGCCGCGAATCTGCCGCTGCCGCGCGTGCTGATCACCGCCGAAGACGTGCAACGCGGCAAACCCGATCCGCAAGGTTTCCTGTTGGCGGCCAAACGCCTGGGCGTTCGCATCGACCAATGCCTGGTATTCGAAGACTCTCCCGCGGGCGTGGCGGCGGGCAAAGCCTCCGGAGCGCATGTGGCGATCGTGGGCGGACACGTGGCGGACGACGCAGGAACCTTCGCGCTGAAGAACTACCTCTGACCTTTGGCCTCGATCGCGCGCAACTCTTGTGCGACCAACAAATCCTTCGGCCTCCCGAGCGATTCCTTGGCTTTGATGAGATCGTCGCGGGAAATGACTCGGATCTGACGGCCGAAGAGTTCGAACTGCACAGCGTTGCGACGAATCTCCGCGATGTCGTCGAACCCCGATATTGCGCCGAGTATGTCCAGCGGGCCGAGATCGGTTTGCAGATAAACGTTCTTGAGTGCAACGCCGGGATCTGGCACGTCCAGGAAAGATAGCTTCTGCGGCGAGTCGCGGTGTGTCGGGTGCAGATCGCGAAACGCGGCCCGCAACCTGGCAATGGTGGTATCGGTGAGAACGGCGCAGACGTCCAGGTCTCGCGTGAGCATCGACGACCCATGCAGCATCGCCGCGAATCCGCCGACGACCACGAAGTCGACGTCAGCGTCGCACAGGGTCTGCAGAAGTCGGTTGAGCTCGGTCACTGCCGTGGTGGTTCCCGTCCGCTTCGAAGCCCGCCTTCAGTTGCAGCGCCATTTCCAGCGCGCGCTGGTGCTGAAGTGCCCGCTGCTCCGGCGTAAGTCGCAGAGTCTCGTCGATCAGTGTCAGATCGATTCCGGCGCGCTCGGCTGCTTCGATCGCGTTCATGGGCACGGATCTTCCCATGGCGGCAATGAAAAAGCCCCGCCAACTTCCGCTGGCGGGGCCTTGGAATCACCGATCCAAACCGACTCAGGTCTTCGACGCGTCGTAAATGCTCTGGATCGCGCCATCCAGCGCCTTGTTGAACTGATCATCGCTCTGCTGCGCGGTGAGCCCTTCGCTCAACGCACGCGAGAAGCTCGCGATCATCCCGTTCTGCTTCGCCAGTCGCTTGTTCGCCTCATCACGGCTGTAACCGCCCGACAGCGCCACCACCTTCAGCACGCGCGGGTGCTTGGTGAGGTCCTGGTAC
>JAEVYS010000004.1 GCA_023392635.1 Actinomycetes bacterium
CCGGGGCGGCCGGGGGGGGGGGGGCGGCGGGGAGCGCTGGCGCGCGCCCACCGCGGGCGCGGCCCAGTGCCCAGGCTCGGCGCAACCGTCGTCGCCAGACCGCGGAGGGGTGGAGTTTCGCCGGGCCAGCGACGCTGATCATCATGGCCCTGTCGGTGTTCCCGGCGGCGTGGGCCCTGGTGCTGTCTCTGCAGAAGTGGAACGGGTTCGCGGCCCCCCGGTTCGTCGGGTTCCAGAACTACTCGCGCCTGGTCAGCGACGCGGAGTTCCTGGACGCCGTGGCGCACACCGGCGTCTACGTGGTGCTGTTCGTGCCGGCGTCGGTCCTGGCCGGGCTGTTCCTCGCGGTGGCCCTGAACCGGGAGATCCCGCTGATCGGCTTCTACCGCACCGCGATCTTCGTCCCGTTCGTGGCGTCGGCCGCGGCCACCGGCATCCTGTCCACCTACCTGTTCAGCCCCCAGTACGGCCTGGTCAACAACGTGCTCCGGGTGCTGGGCCTGCCGGCGCAGGGCTGGCTGGAGGACACCGGCCAGGCAATGATCGTGATCGCGGTCATGTCCTTGTGGGGCCAGGCCGCCTTCACCACGGTGATCTACCTCGCCGCCCTCCAGGACATCCCCAACGAGTTGCTCGAGTCGGCCCGCATCGACGGCGCCACCCGGTGGCAGGCCTTCTGGAACGTGGTGTGGCCGCAGCTGTCACCGGTGACCGTCTTCGTCACGATCTGGCAGGTGATCGGCGCGATCCAGCTGTTCGACCTCGTCTACACCACCACGCGGGGCGGGCCCCTCGACGCCACCAAGACGATCGTCTACTTCCTGTGGGAGCGGGCCTTCAAGTACCTGCAGTTCGGGTACGGCTCGGCGGCGGCCTACATCCTGTTCCTCGTGACGCTCGCAATCACGATCGGCCTGGTCGTCTACGCGAGGCGCAAGAACCTGGAGGCGTTCTGATGGCCACCGCCGATGTCGCCGCCCGTCGCCGCCGACCGCGCCTGAGCGGCTGGCACTTCGTGCTGATGCCCCTGGCCCTGCTGTTCCTCACCCCGTTCGTGCAGATGCTGCTGGCTGCGCTCTCCCCCGCCGAGGAACTCGTGAAGTTCCCGCCTCCCTTCATCCCGTCCCGCTTGAGCCTGGACGGCATCGTCGGGCTGTTCCGCGACACCGCGATCCTGCGCTGGCTGGTCAACAGCACGATCGTCTCGGTGATCGCCATCGGCGCCCACCTGGTGCTGTGCTCGCTGGCCGGGTACGGGTTCGCCCGGCTCCAATTCCGCGGACGAAACGTCGGCTTCTTCGCGATCGTGGCGACGATCATGATCCCGACCCAGTTGCTGATGATCCCTACCTACATCATGTTCAGCCGGATCGGCCTGATCGACTCCCTCGCCGCGGCCTTCGTGCCGTGGCTCGCCTCGGCGTTCGGCATCTTCCTGATGCGGCAGTTCTTCCTCTCGATCCCGGTCGAGCTCGAGGAGGCCGCCGCCCTCGACGGGGCCAACAAGTGGCAGACGTTCCTGCGGGTGATCCTGCCGCTGGCCCGCCCGGCACTGGCCACGCTCGCCATCTTCACCCTCCTCGGCGGCTGGAACGACCTGATCTGGCCGCTGGTGGCCATCAACAACGAGAGCCTGTTCACGGTGCAGTTGGGCATCGCCAACTTCCAGAACACGCGGCGCACGCAGTGGTCGCTGCTGATGGCGGGCAACGTCGTGGCCACCGCACCGCTGATCCTGTTCTTCCTGTTCGCCCAGAAGCACTTCATCGCGACGATGACGATGACGGGGCTGAAGGGATGACCGCCCGCGTCCTCGTCGCCGGCGACGCCAACCTCGACCTGGTGCTGCGCGGTGACGTGCGTCCGCGATTCGGCCAGGCCGAGCAGTACCTGTCGGACGCCGCGCTCGTCCTGGGCTCCAGCGCGGGGATCTGCGCATCCGGACTGGCGCGCCTGGGCGTCGAGGTGGGCGTGGTGGCACGGGTCGGCACGGACTTCTTCGGCGAGCGGACGCGCGAGTTGCTGGCGGCGCACGGGGTGGACGCCACCGAGGTCGCCACCGTTCCCGGACCGACCGGCCTCTCGGTCATCCTCTCCGACTCCGACCGGTCGATCCTGACCCTGCCGGGCGCGATGGTCACGCTGCGGGTCGAGGACGTCTGGGCGGCCGTCCAACGACGGCGGGCCACGCACCTGCACCTGGCCTCGTTCTACCTGGTGCCGGACCTGTGCGCCCGCGGCGCAGAGCTCCTCGCGCGTGCCCGGGCAGCCGGCCTCACCACCAGCCTGGACACCAACTGGGACCCGCAGGAGTCATGGGCGGGCGTCGAGGGATGCCTGCCCCACCTCGACGTCCTGCTGCCCAACGCCACCGAGGCGGTCCAGCTGGCCCACCGTCTGGGCGGCGATCCGCCGGTGGACGCGGAGGAGGCCGCTGACCGGCTGGCGGCCCGCGGCCCCCTCGTGGTGGTCAAGGACGGCGCGGCGGGAAGCTTCGCTGTCTCCGGTGACCGGCTCCTCCGCACGGGGTCGCTGGCGGTGGACGCGGTGGACACCACGGGCGCCGGTGACAGCTTCGACGCCGGCTTCCTCACCGCCTGGCTCGAGGGCCGACCTCTCGAGGAATGCCTGCGGTGGGCTGCCGCCGCCGGATCGATCTCGGTCACCGGCACCGGCGGCACCGGACGCCAGGCCACCCGCGCCGACGTGGAGGCGGCACTGCGAGATCTCCACCCGCGCGGGCGTCGCGGTGACTAAGGTGGATTGGCTGGACGGTTGGAGGCCCCCGGCGCCGGAACGGCTGTTGCCGGCGACGGCGTCGCAGGTGCCCCGGCCGCCTCCGCCGGAGGCCGCTGGCGGGCGGCCTCCGGCGTGAGGGGCCGCCGCCCGCCCGAGTCGCACACCCCAACCACGAGCCACCGCGGCGCCACGGGTCACATGTCGCGGTAGCGTTTCGCGCCCGCCAGTGCGTCGCGGAGCGTGGCGGCCGTGTGCCACGTCACGTAGCCGGGGGTGTCGCGCTGGATCCGCCAGCCCTCCGACAGCGGGGAGAGTTCGACCACGTCGAAGCCGAAGGCGTCGACCAGCGCGGCGACAGTTGCGCGGGCGTCCGGATCGTCGCCGGCGACCACGAGGGCCCGCCGGTCCGGCGACCCCGCCGGCCGGCCGTCGGTGGTGAGTGCCGAAGCCATGATGTGGTTGAACGCCTTGACGACCTTCGACGTCGGCAGGTGACGCTGCAGGAGTTCGGACACGGTGGTGGTCTCCTCATCCAGCTCGGCGATCTGGCCGTCGCGTGCCGGATAGTAGTTGTTGGTGTCGATCACGACCTTGCCCGCCAGGGGTTCCACCGGCACCGTGTCGATCTCGCGGGTGGGGATCGTGACCACGGCGAGGTCAGCGACCCCAGCCGCCTCCGCTGGCGTGGCGGCCCGCGCGTGCGGCCCCAGCTCGGCCACCAGTTCGCCGAGGGTCTCCGGGCCGCGCGAGTTGCTCATCACCACGTCGTAGCCGCGCGAAACCGCGAGGCGCGCGAGTTGGGAGCCGATGTGGCCGGAGCCGATGAAACCGATCGTTGTCATGCCCGAGCAACGGTGCGCGGCGGCACGTCATTCCCGGGATCAGTGCAGCAGGTCGAGGTAGAGCGCGATGTGGTCGGCCACCATGCGGTGGGCGCTGAAGCGGGTCTCGACCACCTGGCGGCAGGCGGCCGGCTCGAGTTCGGCGGCCCTGGGCAGCAGCGCGGACAACTCCGCCGTCTCGGCAAGGAAGCCGGTCACCCCGTCGTCGACGATCTCGGGCGCCGAACCGCGCGGCGTTCCCACGACCGGGGTACCGGTGGCCAGGGCCTCGATCATCGCCAGTCCGAACGGCTCGTCCCACTGGATCGGGTTGAGCAGGGCGAAGGACCCGCCCAGGAGTGCGTACTTCTCCTCGTCGGTCACCTCGCCGATGTACTCGTGGTCGCGCGTGAGGAGCGGACGGACCTCGCTGTCGAAGTACCCCACCTCGGCCTGGGTCCGCATCTTCGCGGCGATCCGCAGTGGCACCCCGGCTGCCCGGGCGATCCGGAGTGCTTCCACCACACCCTTCGTCGGGTCCATCCGTCCCAGGAAGACGGCGTACGCGCCGCGCGTGGGCGAGAAGGGGACGGTCCCCGGGTCCAGGCCGTGGTGGATCACCCGGGCGATCGGGACGCCGTCGGCCCGGCGGGCGTGGTCGTGCGAGATCGCGACCACCGCCGTGTCCCGCGCCGCCGATCGGAACACCGCGATCGCCTCCGGGGTGAACGCGTTGTGGTGGGTGACCACGACGGGGACGCCGTCTGGCCGATGCCGGTAGAGCGGCCCGGCGACCGTGTGGTCGTGGATCAGGTCGACACCGCCCAGGGCGGAATAGGCACGAACCACGTGGCCCATCAAGGAGGTGGCGTCGTTCGTCGCTTCCGGGTCGGACGTCGGCGCGCCGGGCACCAGCGGGACGGGGGACGTGCTGTCGGCGGCCGCGGCGAGCAGCACCTCGTGGCCGGCCTCCTGGAGGCCGCGCGCCAACAGGTCCACGACCAGCTCGGTGCCGCCGTACGCCGGCGGCGGCACCGCCATCCACGGCGGCGAAATCAGCCCGATCCGCATGTCCCCTCCTCCTGCGCGGCCCGCCTGACAGCTGTACCCACGAGGAGGGGGCGGCTACTCCCACCAGCCGCCCCGGGCGCCCTACCGGTTGACCCCGCTCATGTCCGCGTACCGGTCACCGGCGGGAGCACCCACCGCCGCGAGCGCCGCCAGGTGCTCGGCGGTCAGCTCGATCGTGTCCGCCGCGACGTTCTCCTCGAGGTAGGCCACCCGCTTCGTGCCGGGGATGGGAGCGATGTCGTCGCCCTGTGCCAGCAGCCAGGCCAGGGCGACCTGCCCCGGCGTGGCCCCGACCTCTGTGGCGACCGCATCGACCTTCTCCACGATGCCGATGTTGCGCTGCAGGTTCTCCCCCTCGAACCGCGGGTTGTGCCGGCGGAAGTCGGACGCGTCCAGCTGGTCGACCGACCGGATGGTGCCGGTGAGGAAGCCGCGCCCCAGGGGCGAGTACGGGACGAAGCCGATGCCGAGCTCACGCACCACGGGAAGGATTTCGGCTTCGGGGTCCCGCGACCACAGGGAGTACTCGGTCTGGAGGGCGGTCACCGGGTGCACGGCGTGTGCGCGGCGGATGGTTGCTGGCGCGGCTTCCGACAGGCCGTAGTGCAGGATCTTGCCCTCTGCGACCAGCTCGGCGAGGGCGCCGACGGTCTCCTCGATCGGCGTGTCGGGATCCATCCGGTGCTGGTAGTACAGGTCGATGTGGTCGGTGGCGAGCCGTCTCAGCGACCCCTCGACCGCCAGGCGCACGTTCTCCCTGCTGCCGTCCAGGCCGCGCGTCCCGTCCCCGCGGTGGCGGATCGTGCCGAACTTGGTGGCGATCACCACCTGGTCCCGCCGTCCGGCCAGTGCCCGACCGAGGAGCTCCTCGTTCACGTACGGCCCGTACATCTCCGCGGTGTCGAACAGGGTGACGCCCAGGTCGATCGCGCGGTGGATGGTCGCGATCGAGCCGGCGTCGTCGCTGCCCGCGCCGGTGTAGAAGGCCGACATCCCCATGCAGCCCAGGCCGATCCGTCCAACCCGGAGTCCGTTGCCGAGAGTGGCTGTCCTCATCCTCTTCATCCCTTCGACGGTGTGTCCTGCTCAGGCTATGACCGCCGCCGAAATCGCTCTCGCCGTCACTCGACGAGGTAGTCGTACCGCACGCCGCTCGCCGGCAGGCCACCGCTCACCCGGGTATGGTGCGCTGCCCACACGTGCAGGCTGCCGTCCACCCATCGTGCCGCCTGGTAGGAGCGTTGCACCACGAGCCCACCGCTCGGCACCTCCTCCTCCGGGATCAGCAGGGAACCGTCCGGACCGCCGCCGAGCAGGCGGGTGACGCTTCGGACCACCCGGCGCCCGCCGTCCAGTTCGAGCACCGATCCCCTCGCCAGCGCGACCTGTTCGCCGTCGCCGGTGCGCACCGGGAGCAGCGGGATCCAATGCGGCGGAGGCGCCTGGGCCAGGTGGTAGTCGGGAGCGACGTCCGGGTCTGCGGGCGGTTCGGGCGGACGGGCCGCGCTCAACTCGACACCGACCTGCAGCGGCGACTCACGCACCTGCTCGACCGCCCAGCCCAGGTTCGCCTGCTCGTCGCGCGCCAGCACCACCTGCTCCACGACCGGACCGAGGACCGGCTGTGCCAGCCTCGGCATCAGGTAGAAGAGGTTGGTGATGGCCGCCCCCTCCGGTGCCTCCTCGTCGTAGGGCATGGCGTGCTGGAACAGGCCCCACCGCCCCGGGCCGCCGGTCGCCGGGTGGCCGTGTGGACGCAGCAGCGTGCGTGTGCCGAAGGTGTCCGTGACCACGAGCGAGCGTCCCGACACCAGGCGCCCGACCGGCAGGTCCACGCCGATCACGAACCAGTCGTTGCCGTAGCCCGAGAGGGTCTCGATGAGGAGCAGTTGCGCGAGGTCGGTCTCGGAAGGCCGCAGCGCCGCCAGGTTCAGCTTGCCGTCCTCGAGCTCCCAGAAGCGACGGGCCGGCAGCCCGGGAGCGGTCACCGGCGCGGGCATCAGGGTGCGGGTGAGCACCTCGCCGGCCTCCGCGGCGGTCGTGCCGACGTTCACCTCGCCGTTGACGTCGAACTCGTACCAGTCAAGGGTGTCGCTGTCGTAGCGGGCCGCGGTGAGCGTGGTCTCGTCGAACGGGTCGGCCGAACGGCGTCCCGAGATGGAGGCCGTGTACTCGAACCGGGCCGGCTGCCAGCTCTCTGCGGACGGGTCGAGGTCGGCGAACAGGCCGTCGACCAGCCGCAGCCAGGCAGCTGCCGCCTCCCGCACCTCCGCACGGTCGCCCTGTGCGATCTCGACGCCGAGCCGCGGCAGGTCACGGCCGGTCAGCTCCCCGCGCAGGCGCCGTCCGTCCAGGCTGCGGCCAGCGTGCACGCGGGCGTAGCCCGCTGTCGCCGGGTCCAGGGCAGCGAATTCCGACGCGTCCGGTTCGGGCACGCTGAACGCCGCCGTGACGTCGGGCCCGTAGTCGCGGGACGTGGACTGTCCGGCCAGCAAGCGCAGGAACAGGCGGCCGGTGTCGACGCCGAGCCGTAGTCCCTCCACCGACGTCGCGACGGACGGCAGCGGCGGGCCGGCCCGCTCGATCAGGGTCTCCAGCGGCTGCGCGAGCGCGTCGAACCGGGGTGCCTGCATCTGGGTGTTGGGCGGGATCGGGCCGGCCACGAACCGGGTGGGCAGGGCTGCGACCCCCCGCCAGCGCGCCACCACCGGAGTGCCGCCGTCCTGGCCGGCGAACTCGCCGAGCTGCCACTGCCGGGCCAGCAGCCACAAGGGGTCCTGCACCGGCGCGGTGGCCCCGGCCGTCACGTCCGGCGCCAGCGGGTCCGGCTCGAGGCGGAAGAACGTGGTGATGGATGCCATGTCAGCCCACCTGCGCGGTGAGGGTGTTGGGGTTGGTCGAGACGGCGTCGGCCTCGGTGTTGAACGCGAGCACCGTGGCGGGCAGGTACTGCCGCACGGCGCCCAGTGCCGACGGCGGGACGGCCCGCAGGTGCGCCTGCTCGAGCGTCTCGACCAGCACCTGGTTGAGCGAGCCCACCGTCCACGGCTCCCCGACGACCGGAGGCACCGCCACCAGGATCGCCTGGGGGGCCATCAGGTCCGGTGGGTCGTAGCGGAAGGCGACCCCCGTGGTCTCCGCCGCCGAAGGGATCACTTCGGACCACTCGTCGACGAGGAGCCCGCACACCGTCGCCGCGGGGGCAAGGAGTTCCGCGCCCGCCAGCAGGAGGGAGGCGGCGCCGTCCACGTACGCCGGCGCCGGGAGGGCGTTCCAGGTCGCGCCGGCCCGGTGGGGGACCTGGGCCACCCCCACGGAGAAGTCCGGACCGCCGAGGGCCTCCGCCTCCCGGAGCGCGATCGTCAGCCGCCGCAGCGGTTCGCGCACGCGTTCCATCCGGGTCAGCCAGACCTCGGCGGCGAGGGGGTCACCTCCGGTCAGGCCCGGGTCGTCCCGGGACGCCACCAGCTCCGCCGAAGCGGACGGGCTGAAGCGCGGCAGGGCCACGAATCCGGCGCCGAGCAGGGAACGCAGCTTCGCCGCGGGGTCGTCCAGCCCGTCGGCCTCGGCCAGACGCGCCTGCAGTTGGACGAGCGAACGGGTCGCGGCCACGGCCCAGCCCTCCGGTGTCGCTTCGACCGGGACGGCGGCATCACCCACCCCGAGCGCCCAGGTGGCCACGACCGCGCTCCTGAGAGCCCCGTCCGCGGCGCCGTCAGCCGTGGCGGCCACCAGGTCGGCGACCACGTGCACAACGGCCGCCCGCGCCGCGTCAGCACGCTCGCCGAGCTCGTCGGCGTCCGTCCCCGGCTGGGGGTCGGCGTGCGGCGGCTGCAGCGCGACGCCGTCCAGGGGCTTCGCGGCACCGACCAACGCGGCGAGCGACCCGGCGACCTCCAGCAGGTCCCGCAGGTCGCGATCCGGTACGAGGAACGGCCGGAGCAGGTCGGCGCCCGAGGCGAGCGCTGCGCGGGCGGCGAGCTCCGACGTCCCCTGCTCCCCGGCGCCGGCGAGCCGCACGAACTCGCTGGCGGCCAGGTGGAGATCGGCCATCGGGACCGGGACGAGATCACCCGACACGGCGTCGCGAACGGTCACGGATCGTCCCTCCGCCGGACCGAGCAGCCGGGCCAGCCAGGCGTCCAGCGCCGGTTCCGCGGCCGCGCGCGGCGAGTCTGCCGGGCCGGCCCAGCCCGAAGGACGCGTACCCTGCGGATCGATCAGGACGGCCACCCGGTGGGTGACGCCCACGCCGGTGCGCGGCGTCTGGAGGAAGTCCAGGTCCGGCGGGGGGACCAGCCCGCGATCGAAGTCGGCGAGGCTGTTCACCGCCCGGTTCAGGTCTCCCCTGGCGAACTGGTGGACCTGCTCGGCCTGGATGGCGTCGGCGGCCGCGTCCACCGCCACGCCGAGGCGGCGCAGGACGGCGCGGGCCCGCGCGCGGGTGGCCTGCGCCTGGTCGGCGCCCACGAGGTGGTCGAGGGCGTGGTCCTCGCTGTCGGCCCACAGCGCGTGCAGGCGCAGACCGTCGAGGCGCCGGGCCGCAGGCGGAAGGCTCTCCTCCCCCGGCAGCGGGGTGACCTCGCGGGCGTTGTCGATGCAGGCGTCCAGGCCGTGGTCGTGGAGGTCGCGCTCCACGAGGTAGCCGAGCACGGCACCCACGGTGCGGCCGGCACGGACTCCGTCGAAGATCCAACGCGCCAGCCGGACCCGCTCGGACGTGAGGCTGACCGCGAACGGGTCCGCCTCGCCGCCGCCGTTGGCGAGGTGGGCGTTGCGCAGCAGTGCGGCGACCTGTGCCTGGTGCAGCGACGGCGCGTGCAGGTAGCCGGGGTCGTCGACCGCGGGCAGCAGCGGGCCCGGCTCCCCCTCGGGTGCGTCCGGCACGGGCTCGACCCCGGAGGGCGTGAGCTGCTCGGCCCAGCCGTAGCCGCCGACCACGACGCCGTCTGGCCGTGCCTCGCGAAGTTCGGCCAGTCGCCGGGTGGCCAGCGAGGTCACCCAGGCGTCCAGCCGGTAGGTGGCGGCGTCGAGCATCCCGGCGAGGTGCCGCTCGATCGCCCCGATGTCAGCGCCCGCGACCTCGGCCACGGCGGCGCGGAACTCCGCCAGGGAGGCGGCAGCCGGGTCGGTCCCGGCAGCGATCCGCGCGCGCACGGTGTCGCCGCCGGGCAGCGACTGGTCGCGCTGCGCGGTCCAGCCGGTACCGGCCCCGCCGAACCCGTAGAACTCCTCGTCGACCGCACGCGGCTCGTTGGAGGTCAGCAGCCGCGCGGCGGCGAAGACGTGCTCCCGCAACAGCCCGTGCCGGACCAACGCGGCGAGCAGCGCGGGCGGCACGGTGGACGACGCCCGTGCCAGGTCGTCCGGGTCGGCGTCCAGCAGCCCGGTGAGGTAGGCGACGTCACCGGTCGCGCTCACCAGCGGCAGCGTGACCGGCGCCGGCTCGCTCTCGAACACGTTGAGCCCGGCGGGCACGAGCCCGACTCCCGCCGCCGCCGCCACCGGGAGCGCGCGGTCGCGGGCAAGGTTCCAGAAGCCGGCCTCGCCCAGGTTGCGGCCGAGGAACAGTTGGGCGCTGGCGGCGAACCTGCCGCCGTAGATCCGCCGGAGCGTGACGCCGCCGGAGCGTCCGCCGAGCCGGAGCACGTCCACAAGGTCCGCGGCGAGCTGGCCCCCGCCGATCCGGGGGGCCCGCTCCACCGCCGGTCGCCAGGACGCGTCGACGAGGCCGGCCAGGGCCCGGCGCAGACGGTTCTCCCGCTCGTCGCCGACGAAACGCCCCAGTGAGGTGACCGGCAGCAGCCCGTACGGCTGCCGACCCACGCGCAGCGTCGGCAGCGGGCCCGCCGGGCGGACGAAGCGCCGGGCGTGGTCACGGGCCCAGTCGACGTCGGCCAGCGCCATCGATGCGAACTGGGGAAGCCAGTAGCCCCAGGTGGACGGCCACAGCACCGTGGCCATCGCCCGGGCCAGCGGGTCGTCAGCCTGCAGGGCGGCGGCCAGCGACCCGAACACGTCGGTCGCGTCCAGCCCCAGGGCCGACGCGACGAGGGCTCCCCCCGATCCGGGGGCGGGCGTCGCCGGTCGTGCCGACCAGGCGCCGGGGTCGGCGCTGGACCATCCCGAGCCGGCCCCGTCGGCGTTGTTGGTCGGCGTCTCCGCGGCCAGGAACCCCAGGCCTTCGCTGTAGCGCTGCGCGTCGAGCAGGGCGGCCAGGTCCGCGGCGCCGCGCGCGGGGTCGGTCCGTCGCACGCCGGTCACCACGAGGAGGTCGACCGGCCCGGACACCGGCAACCGGAGGGCCATGCCGAGGTTCTCGGCGGCGGTGAAGTCGACCAGCCAGTTCATCGCCTGGTCGATCGCCGCCACCTCGGTGTCGTCGGCGTCGCCGACCAGCGGCTGGTCGAGGTCGGGCCCGACCGGCGGCTCGGCGGTGATCGGAGTGCCGGTCGCCACGGCCGCGACCCGCCCGTCGGCGTACGCGGTGGCCGTCCAGCGCTCCGGGAGCAGCCGTGCCACCGGGGTGCGGCGGCGCTCGCTGGTCTCGACGGCGGGAAACGCCGGCTCCGCGGCCAGATCGGACCCGTCGGCCACCTCGCGGTCGGGGCGCTGCGTCGGGTTGGTGGGCTGGGTCGCCCTGACCACCCACCCGGCACGACCCGGGCCGAAGCGTTCGGCGAGCACGGCCCACCCCCGCTGCTGTCGCTCCCGGTTGTTCCCGGTGCGCCACTGCGCCCGCCAGAACTCCTGGCCGGCAGTGACCTCGGCCGGGGACAACCTCGGGTCGTGGGCGTCCACGTGCACCTGGTCGGGGTAGATCCGGACCAGCAGCTCGGTGGTGCCGCCCTCCGTGCGATAGCGCGTCTCCAGCCTGACCGGCAGCAGGACGAGCGGGTGCGACGCGTCGCCGAGCTGCTCGTCCAGGCGGGGGTCTGAGGCGAGCGTGTCCGCGGTGAGCGGGCCGAGGTCGAGGACGCCGCTCATGTCGGGTCCGGTTCCCTGAGCAGGACCGACACCGGGATCGTGATGCGTGCCGGCAGCTGGCGCAGCCGTCCGGCCAGCCGGGCGGAGGTGGCATCGGGCGCGGGGGCGTGGCCGGCGCCGGCCGGCGCCTCACCCACCTCGAAGCCGAACCGGGGCGCGCCGGGCTGCTCGGCGATCACGATCGACCACTCGTCGGCGTCGGCCAGCGGCACCGTGAACCCGAAGAACGTGATGTCGGGATCGAGAGAGCCGCGGAAGACCGGCATCAGCTGTTCGGGCGGGTTGCTCCCCTGGCGGAGCGCCGACACGAGCGCGTCGGGGAAGCGGCGCATCAACTCACTGCGCAGCAGCAGCACGAACCGGTCCGCGACGACCGTGGGCGCCCCGAGCGCCCGGTCGGCCCAGGTGTCGAGCTGCGGGATGTCCGGCGGCGCGTCGGGGGCGACGGCGGCGTCCCAGAAACGGTCGAAGAAGGTCGCGGTCAGCGGAGTGGGGAACTCCCGCCACAGCAGTTCACGGCCGAACTCGTGATTGAGCCCGACGAGGAAGGCCTCCACGAAGGCCGCGTTGGTCCGCAGGCCGATGGCCGTGTTCGCCGGGATGCCGTCCACGCCGGGCAGCAGCCACTGCTGGCCGAGTTCGGCCAGCGAGCGGGACATGGGGGTGTCGAACCGGGGGGCGAACCGCATCGGCGGCATCGGCTCATCCGTCGGCTGCGGGCCGGGGTCGGGGCTGGCCATGATCGCGGCCATGCCGGCGCGGAACGTGGCTGCGGGCGCGGTCAGGGTGAGGGCGGCCGAGTAGAGCTCACCCACCGCGAGCAGGCCCGGCTGCTGCCGGGACGGGGCGGACGCAGGCGCGAAGACGGTCAGGTGGCGGGCGGCCACCTCGCGGAACAGGGCTGCGGTGGCGCCGTCGTGGTGCGGGGGGTGGTGGCCGTGGTCCGGGTTCTCGGGATCGGGCTCGGGATCGTCGGGCAGGTCGGGGATGTCCGGGCCGTCGGGGTCGGTCGGACGCCGTCGCGCGAACCGTCCGAGGTCGCCGGGAAGCGGCAACGGCCTCGGCGGGCCCTGGGGCATCGGCAGGGCCTGCACGCTGAAGGCTGGTCGCGGTGGCATGGCGGTGATCGCTTCGGCGGCGACCTGCTCCCAACGGAGGTCCTGGGGGCTGGGCATCGACCGGCCGCCCACCTCGAACGTGAGGGGCCCGAGCGGCGGGTCGACGAATCGGCCGATCCAGGTGCCGGGGGTCATCGGGGTGAGCACGTCGATCTTCGACGGCATCGGGCCGCTGCGGGCGACCCGCCGCATCACCGGGCCCCGCTGCCTGGTCACCCTCCGAACCGCCGTCCCCAGCGACTGGTCGGGCATGCGCGCCTCGGACCACAGCTCGCCGAAGGTCTTCCCCGACCCCGTCGCCGGCGCCGCCATCAGCCGGGCGCGCAGCGGGGCGACCACGAACAGCCCACGGTCGGGAGGCAGGGGATGGAGGTAGCGCCGGTGGAGGCTGGCGGCCATCGCCAGCCCGAGTCCGGCAAGGTTGTTGAGGCGCCCGGCGGCGCCCAGGTCCGCGGCCTGGTCCCACGCTGCCGCGACCATGGTCTCCTGCTGGCGCTGCACCACCAGGGTGCCGAGCGCGGCCGCGACCCGGTTCGCGGGGTCGGTGTTGAGCTGCTCGTACCAACGGGCGGGCCCGGTGGGGTCGAGCCCGGGCCCGGCCCGGTACGTCGACCCGTAGCGGGGCGGGGCGAGCAGCGGCTGGGCCGGTGGGGCGGTGTCCGGGGAGTTCAGCACGTCGACCAGCGCGGAGGCGAAACGCCCGGGCAGCGCCGGGTCACTCCACCGCTGGGAGGGAGCATCGAGGGCCAGCAGCGCTCCGCCGAGCAGCAACTGGGCGTCGTCGACGCCGGTGAGCCCCAGCCCGGACGTGGACAGGTCGACCGCCCTGGTCCCGAAGTCATCGGGCACCGGGCGCCCGCGGATGGCCAGGGCGAGGGACTGGAAGTCCCCGGACGGGCCGGTGGCGAACCGCCAGGAGTGGTACACGGGGAGCTCCACCGGCTCCATCCCGGCCGTGCGGTGCCACGCCGGTCCCTGCGCCTGGCCCGGGTCGTCCCCCAGGCCGGCGAGGCGTCCGGCTTCGAACGTGGGCACCACGCACGCCAGGTACTCGGTCTGCTCGGCCAGCAGGCGTCCGCTGACGAGCCGGGACAGGCTACGGGCGGGATCCCCCGCGAGGGCTGCGGCCAGGGCGGCGTCCCCCAGGGGCACGTCGGTGGCCAGCTGGGCGTGGGCCCACGCCCAGCTGTCGGCCAGGTCCGGCAGTTCGACCTCGGGCAGTGCCGGTGGTCCGATCCGCAACACGGGCAGCGCGCCCCGCGACGGCGGCGCCAGCTCCACGCCGGGCTGGGGTCGCACCACCACCAGGCACAGCCAGGGCCGCAGCCGCCCGCCCGTGGCGTGGGCGGGCGTGAACAACCAGGGCAGCGCCGGTTCGTCGAACTCGACCAGCGCCAGGTAGTTGGACTCGAAGGTGCGGGCGTTCGGCGCCGGGTCGGTGCGGATCACCTGCTGGGCGGCGATGCTCGTCACATCCCCGGGCCCGAGCAGCTGCACCTGGACCCGCGCGGGCGGGTCGGCGCCGTTCACCCTCACCTCGGCGGTGGCCGTAGCGGTGCTGGCCGGGTGTCCGGCAGGATCATCCGCCGGCAGGTCGAGCGAGCCGCCGCGGCGGACCCACGGCAGCATCACGAGGTTGGGCTCGGTCATCGCAGCACCCCCGCCGGGCCGACCCTCGCCAGCCGGGGCGCGTCGGCTCGCTCCACGCCGGTGTAGCGCTCGGCGACCGACATCCGGGTGTGCGCACGTGCGGCTGCCGTGATGCGCAGGCCGGTGAGCACCAGGGTGGGGTCGGCCGGCACGGGGTCGGGCTGGACGTGGGGCACCCCGCCGGCGTCCACCACGATCTCGGTGTAGTGGAACGGTGCCGGCACGCCCGCCGCGGCATCGCAGGTGTAGGCGTCGTTGCCGAAGCTGATCCCCGCCTCGCGCACCACCATGCCCGGAGCCGCCAGCCGTTCGGCGTCCGTCATGTCGAAGAACTGGCTGTCGGGGAACTCGTCGCCGACCGGCGCGGTGCCTGTGCCCGCCCCCCCGATCGTGGCGTGGGTGAGGGCGAACCGGCGCGCATCGCGCGGTATGAACGCGCCCACTCGGTCGATGTCGCGGTCGGTGTTCAGCGGCACGAGGCCCTGCTGGACCACCAGCCGACCCAGCGGGTGCAGCTGGAGCGTGTCGCTGCGCGGTGCGGTGCGGACCCCGGCGAGCTGGGTGAGCGCGGCGGGCAGCTCGGTGCGCCAGCTGTGCGGGTCGGAGAGCCGTCCGATCAGCTCGGTGACCACGTCGATGGCCTCGGTGACGACGGAGTCGTCGCCCCGGATCAGGGTCTTGTCGAAGCCGACGGTGTAGTCCCACCACAGGATCGAGAATGTCGCCCGTCCCGCGACCCGCAGCGGGAGGGGACCCTCGATCGTGCCCTTCAGGTCGACCTTGAACAGGTTCCGGGAGCCCCGCTTCAACTGGACGCCGGCGGCGAAGTCGGCGATGAAGTGGGGTGGCCAGAACTGCACCAGCACGTCGAAGCCGATGTAGCCCTCGATGCTGAAGCCGTACGCCGCCGCGTAGAGCGAGGCCTTGGCACCGAACTGCAGTGTGTTCGGCGTGATCGCCAGGTAGGCCTCGATGATCAGCTTCGGGTTGTCGCCGGTGGTGAGCGCGACGGTCACCCGCGGCACCGCGGGGAAGTTGGCCGGCGGGCTGAATCGCGGGTTGAACCCGCCGATCGCCAGCGCGAACCCCTGCCCCGGCTCGCGCCGGAAGGCGGCGGCCCCGGTGAGCACGAACCGTCCGCACAGCTTCGACTCGTACAGCACGGCGTCCAGCGCCGCCGAGCCGCTCTCCAGGTCGTACAGGCCGACGACATCGAGGTTCAAGGTGACCAGCGGGTTCTTCTCCTGCGGCAGGACCGAGGACACCCGCCCGAGCACCAGCAGGCTGCTGGAGTCGGTGTTGTCGTCACACTCCAGCATCAGTGCCAGGTCGGCCCGCAGGAGCGGAAGGCTGCCGAACGTGAGCTTCACGAGGATCCCGTAGATGTGGACGCCGGGCTTGGGTGGGAAGAACGTGCGGAGCGCGGACACCATCTCGGGCAGATGCTTGAGCGGGTCGGCCGGGAACAGGATGTGCTTCAGCTGTCCCGTGGGCAGGGCGGTGCGCACGGCAGCGACGTCGAGGGTGCGGTCGGATGCGTACAGCAGGCCGAACCCGTCGAAGGTCACGAAGCCGGCGGTGAGACCGAGGTGCTCCACCGTGCCGATCACGATGAAGGAGGTGAGCGGATTGCCCTCACGGTCCTTCGTCGAGGCCAGGCCCAGGCACGTGATCGTGATCCGCTTGCCGACCCGCAGCACCAGCGCGCCGGCGTAGTCCCCGGTGGCCGGGTCGAACTGGATCGCCCCGCCGCCGCTGACCGGGCCGGTCCGAAGGTCGAGGGCGATGCCGGTCGGGCGGGTGGCGTCCACCGAGGCGTTCACGATGCCGAGGTTGCGGTCCTTCTGAGGGGTCATCGTGTCCAGGCTGAACGCCAGCCCGAGGCGGTCGACCCGCACGTAGACGGGCCCGAGCTGCGTGCTGAACGAGACCAGGCCGCTGGCCGCGACCGCCCAGCCGGAGTTCGGCTCGGTGTCGCTGGATCGCCAGGCGATCTTCACGACCACCTCGTGCAGGTTGATGCCGAGGGTCCTGCCGCCGCCCAGCGGGAGGGTGAGCTCGAGGTCGGGCGGACCGGCCGGGCCGGCGGAGTCGAACGCCGGCTGCTCGGTGGAGTCCTTGGACGGGGTGTGCACCTCGTGGATGAAGCCGAGGGCGGCGTCATAGCCCAGGCCGAGGGAGAACGTCTTGCGGTACGGCCGGCCGCCGAGCAGCGTGCGGATGAAGCTGTCCTTGTCCTCCGAGTCGATCACGAGCGCGGACTGGTCGAGCCGGAACAGCACGCGGGCCCCGGTGCCCGACATGGTGATCACGAATCCCACCTCGCCGAGCTCCAGCCGCGTTCCGGTGCCGCGCGGCAGGGCGTAGCTGATGCCACTCTCCCCCGGCACGCCCGCCCAGCCCACCGACAGCGAGGTGTTCGCCGCGGCCGCGTTGGCCTGCACGGCCGGCTTCTCCCCACTGATCAGCAGCGCTGCACCCGCGTCGCTGCGGATGTTCACGCGGAACCGCCAGGTGGGGTCGCCGGCATCGTCAGGATTCAGCACCTGGTCGAGCGTGAAGCTCCCGCCCAGGGCGAGGAACAGCTGGTGCGGTCGCGACGGCGTGCCGAGGCGGCGCGGCAGGTACATCCAGGTGAGCCTGAGTTGCTCGGACACCTCGTCGCCGTCGTGCCGCAGCGCCGCCGACACCATCCGCCCGCTGAGCACGTCGGCCGCGGTCGGCCGGGCTTCGGCGTCCACGTCGAGGGCTGCGGAGTCCCAGCCGACGATGATGTCGCCGAGAAGGTCGTCCTGCTCGGGGTCCTTCGTCTGGTCCACAACGGCGATCGCGGCGAGAATGCCGCGGACCAGCCCGTCCACCACGAGGAACGAGGTGTCCCTCGCCGTGTTCAGCGTGGAGCCGGACGCGTCGGGGCGGGTGTCATCGAGATCGTCGAGGGTGCGTCCGGGGTTCCACACGAAGGAGAAGATCGTGCCGAACGCGTTCAGGAACCGGGTGTGCGCGTGCTCGCCGGGGGCGAGGGAGCCGGTCAGTTCGCTCGTGATCGAGACGGCCTGCACCAGCAGGAACCAGGTCGGCATCCGCCGCCGCACCCAGTTGCTCCCGAGCAGGTCGAGCAGGCCGTTGACGAAGGTGTCGCCGCGGCCGGCCCAGTCGGTGCCCTGCCAGGACTCGACCTGGTCGATTATCGCGTTGAGCAGGACGGCCAGGTTGCCGGCCGCCTCGATGTCGGCCTGGGCGTCCGCGTCGACGTTGTCGCGGTACTCCTTGATCGCAGCCAGCGGTGCCGCGGGCAGCTCCAGCTTCGCTGTGACCACGTCCGGGGCCGCCCCCAGGTCGGCGAGCACGGCGCTCCGGGCGGCGTCGTGGCCCAGCAGGTCGCCGCTGGTCGTGATGAAGTCGACCAACTCACCGGCCAGGCGGTGGAGCAGCTCCCCCGCGCTCATGGCTGCGGCTCCGGAATCGGCACGCGGGACAGCACGGTGGCACGCAGCTCGCCGGGCGGCGACTCCTCCTCCGGGCCGAGCGGGGCGCGGTGCAGCATGTAGGCGTCCATCACCGGCAACTGCGTCTCCGGGTCGACCGCCGAGGTGTACACCTCCCCGATCGCCGTGATCGCACCGCCGGTCGCGGCGGTCTCGAACCGGCAGATGCCGAAGTTCGAGCGGAACATCATCTGCCGCGTGTTGCGCATGCGGTCGAGAGCGGCCTGATGCCGTCCGGCGACGGCCTGCATGGCCGCGAACGCCGTGGACGGGTCGTTGAGCTGGGCCTCGATGACGGCGTCGTCGAGCGGCTTCGGACGGATGGGCGGCGGCCGTCTCCCGTCGGGTCGCTCGTCGAGCAGTGGCTTCACCCGCCACCGCCAGTCCGGGGGCTTGGCCGGGTTGAGGTGGCTTTTCAGCGCCTCGTCCGGAGGATCGGCGCCCTCGGGGTTGTCGTCGGGCCAGCCCCACGTCGGGAGCAGCACCGGGCTGCGCAGGAACTTCGCGCGGGTGGTCGCGACCAGGTCGTCCTCGGTGCGGCCTCCGGGCAGCAGCACCAGGTCGGCGTCGTGGCGGGTCCAGCCGAGGCGCTCGACGCCGAGCTTCGCGCGGAGCAGCTCCTGGAGCAGCATGGCGCTCTTGTCGAGGGCCTGGAGGTACACCGGCATCACGTTCTTGAAGCCGCTGGAGGTGAATTGCGCGATCCGTGCCGGCCGGGGGTCGGTGCCCCGCCAGTAGCTCATCAGGTTGGAGGCGGCATTGTGCACGTCGCCGGAGAGCAGGACGACCCGGCCGTGCTCGGCCAGCCGGCCGAGGAAGTGCTCGTAGGTGATGGGGTCGAACGCCCAGGTCTCCAGCGCGTCGGGGTTCGTGCCGGGCATGTGACGGCTGCCGGTGTCGAGCTCGGGATCGGTCAGTTCGGTGGCGCTCACCATGTCGAAAATGCGGTAGATCGCGCGTCCCACGATTTCGTCGAGGACCGGCGGGCCGATGACCTGCAGCGGCGCGATCACGACCAGGACCTCCTGCCCGGCGGCGAGCGGCGGCAGCGGTAGCTGGTCCACCAGCGCGTCGGCCGACACGTTCCCGGGAGGTCCGATCTCGGCGACGTAGCTGCGTCGGGTCCGGTTGTCGAGGGCCACCACCCGGTGCTTCGGGCCGTCGATGCTGAAGTGCCAGGTGATCGGCGGGCGCACGGCGGAGAACCGGCCGTCCCCGGTCGGCGTGTTGTCCAGGTGGTGCGCGAACATGTGGCCGATCGCGGTGAACGCCGCGTCCGCCGGGCCGGGCCGGCCCGCCGCGAACAGCTCGGTGGCGCGGTCGAGCAGGTCCCCGGGCAACTGTCCGCCGAGCTCGGGGTGCTGCGCGGTGGTGTGGAGGTCGTAGCGGCGAGGGTCGTTGCCCCAGTCCTGGAAGAGCGCGTAGGCGATCATGGCGTTGGTGAGGATCGACTGCCCCAGCGCCGTGTGCAGGACGCGGTGGCGCCACAGCGGGTTGAGGAAGTAGTCGTCGGTCACGTCGTGGTCGTCGAGGATCATGTAGGTGGGCGTGTTCGCCAGCACCCGCTGGACCTTGCCCAGGCCGCGCAGGAACTCCCGGTGCACCCGCTGGCTGCGCCGCCGCGCCTTCGCCCGCCGCTCGGGCGTGGCTTGGGAGGCCTTCTTCGCGCGCTCGGCGATCTTCTCCTTCTTGTCGTACAGGAACTGCGGGACCCGCTCCGGATACACCGGTGGGGGGAACAGCACGTCCTCGGTGTCGGCGAGGGTGTCGAGCCAGGCCAGCGGCGGCCCGGAGGCCGCGCCGATCGAGTTGAGCTTCTGGGCGCCGGGCACGGCGACGCCCCAGCAGGCGGGCGACCACGCCATCAGGTAGGTGGCGGCGAACTCGCCCAGGGAGATGAGGTGGTTGTCGCCGTCCTCGCTGGTGAACTGTGCGCTGCGCGTGGTCAGGCCCAGTCGCCCGACCAGCGGATAGGGGCCGCCCAGGGCGAAGGACGCCAGGCCGGCCGGCAGGTCGCCCTTGGTGGCGGTGTCCGTGGCGGGCTCGGGACTGTAGGACGCGAGCGGGTCCATCGGGTCGGCCGGCGCCGGCCCGCGGGCGAGGATGCGGTCCACCTTCACGCGCTCGAGCGGGACGCCGGAGGTGTCCGTGCCGATCAGTTCCACGCCGAGTTCGGCCACGCGCAACATCTGGATGGTGGCGACGTCGTCGGCATAGATCTGGTCGCCGCCGAGGAACAGCTGGTGCACGCGCGAGCGGGGGTCGGACACCCGCTCGGACTGGTACTCGTCCAGCCAGGCCAGCGCGTCCCCGTCGTCATACAGCGGACGGCGGCACGAGCCGTAGGCGATCTGGAGGTCGTCGAGGGTGCTGGGTGGAAGGGCGAAGCTGGGCAGGATGCGGTCGCGGTAGCCGAGCGGCTCGCAGGTGACCCCGCTCACCGTGTGCTCGGTGAGCAGGCCCAGGTCGGCCAGGGTGGTCTTCGTCCCGCCGACCGTGATGGTCAGGTTGTAGGAGTAGGTGAAGTCGGGCTGGAGGACCTTGGCCGACGCGGGCGGGACACGCGCGGTCACCACCGCGATGTGCAGCCTGTCGCCGATCCGGATCGTGGCCTCGTTCGGTCGCGGAGGTTCCGCGTTGGGGTCCGGCGGATCGGAACTGCTCACGAAGACCGGGTTCGTGGTGTCGAACGCGACCGCGCCCTCGTACACGTCCAGCCGGACGGTGGCCGCCGCGCTGAGGAACACCTGCACCGCGACCAGCCCGGGCTCGACTCGCCTCAGTATCGGGCCCGCGAGGAGAAGCGGAAGGTCCATGGCGCCTGCCTGGAGGGGTGACGTCCTTTCGGCTGCTCTCGGACGCTACCGCTGGCCAAACCCTCCCGGTCAGGGGGAGAACTACGCCCGGGTCAGGACGACTTCACCAGGACGGGACCCTGGAGCGCCCAGGTCGGGCGGACCAGAACGTAGTCGAGCACCCCCTTCTTCGGCACGTCGAAGGCGAGGGAGGCATTGACCGAGCGGCCCGGCTCGACGGTGGCGACCCCTCCGGCGACGCCCGCGTGGCCCGACATGGCGGCGGCGGGATACGACCTGTCCGTGAGCCCCGTGACGTCGGCGAGGCTCAGGCTCACGGCGCCTGTCGAGCCGTTCCGGATCCCGACCTTCACCACGCAGAAGCGCCCGTGTGCCCTGATCGCGGTGCCGGCGGCGTCGGTGAACGTCCTGCTGCCGCACGTCACGCTCTTCACCGTGAGCCCGACGCCATTCTCATTGACGACCCTGAGGCCGGGCTGAATCGCCTTCGACACGTCGGGAACCGCCGCATCCGGCGTCCCCGCCGTTGAGTTGTGCGGCGCCGCACCGAAAAACAGAATCGGCCCGACCGTCGCGAACACCAGGCTGATGACCATCGCCGCAACGGCGAGCCCCCGGCCGGTTCCGCGATTGAATCCCACGAGCGCCAGCCCGAACCCCGTGACCAGGGGGACGAAGGTGAGCAGCAGGATGCCGGGAACGGCCACGACCAGGACCGCGAGCACCGCGCCCACCGTGGCAAGGACCAATGCGCTCAACGCCAGGAGGTTGCGAGCCGGCGGTGCCTCGTCGGATGACACTCCCGGTGGCATCTGCACCTGCGTCACGGAATCCCCTCCAAGGGTGGAATGCTCACGATGCGCGAAAAGCCCGGCACCTGGAAATGCACGCTACTGGCCGGTGTCTGCGCGCGCAGTCCCTCCGGTGGGCGACTTGGGGGCTGGAAATCCCCGAACACGCGCGGTCCCGCGATTCCTTCGACCGGGCCATTGTGCTGAGCGACCCCGCCGGGCCGCCCCGTCGAGAATGCACTGTGGGCACTGCGTGGGATGCGTTCATTTCCTACGCGCGCGCCGATTCCGAGGCCACGGCCATTGCGGTCCAGCGCGGACTGGAGCGCTTCGCGCGTCCCTGGAACCAGCGCAGGGCCGTCCGCATCTTCCGCGACGACGCCGCGATGTCGACGAACCCGGCGCTGTGGTCGTCGATCGAGGCCGGCCTCACCGCAGCCGGTCACCTCGTCGTGCTGCTCAGCCCCGCCGCAGCCATCTCCGCCTACGTCGACAAGGAGATCCGCTGGTGGCTCGAGCACAAGGGGCCGGCGACCGTCCTGCTGGTGCTCGACGCGGGCGAACTGGACTGGGACGACGCCGGTAACCGGTTCACCGCGGACAGCGCGGTGCCGCCGTGCCTGTCCGACGCCTTCGCTGAGGAGCCGCGGTGGCTCGACCTGCGGTGGACGCACGCCTCGCCCTCCCCGGCCGCCGACCCGCGGTTCGCCGCAGCCATGGCCGATCTCTCCGCCCCGATCCGCGGCGTGGCACGCGACGAGCTCATCGGCGAGGACCTCACCCAGCACCGACGGGTGCGGCGCCTCACGCGCTCGGCGGTGAGCCTGCTGGTGCTCCTGCTGGTCGTGTCGGTCGTCTCCACCGTGCTGGCGATCCGGCAGCGGGACGACGTGCTGCGCCAGGCGGTCACGCTGCGATCCCGGCAGCTCGCCAGCACCGCCACGGGGCTGCTCGACTCCGATCTCCGGCTCGGCCAGTTGCTGGCGGTGCAGGGCTTCCGCACCGAGCGGTCGGAGGCCACCGAGCAGGCGCTCCGGCAGGCAGCCTTCGCCTCGCCGTTGATCGAGCGCTTCACCACCTTCGACGCCGACATCGCCGGCCTCGCCCGCAGCTCGGACGGCTCCACAGTAGCGGTCGCCCTGGTGGACGGCCGGGTGTACACCGTGGCGACGCAGGCCCGCGCCGCGCCGGTGCTCCGGTTCACGACCCCGGCCCCGGCGAACGCGCTGCGACTGAGCGCGGACGGGAACGTGCTCCTCGCCTCCACCCGGGACGGCGTGACGGTCGCCGACGGGGCAGGCACCCGGCACCTGCCCGGCGACCCGCCCGCCCCGCTGGACGCGATCGCCCTCTCTGCGTCGGGATCGCGCGTCGCCCTGGTCACAGGCACCACCACCGGCCGGATCGTGGTGGTCGACACCGGTACGGGGCAGACGATCAGCCGACGCCGGGACCCCCTCGGCGTGCCGCCGGGCACGCCCGTGCTCTACCCGCAGTACACCGCACGGCTCGGTTTCGTCGACGACCGCACCCTTCGACTGCTGGGTGTCGATGCGCGGTGGGCCGACCTCGACCTGCGGACCGGGCGGACCAGCCGAGCCGGCTCGACCACCTGGGCGCCCTACGCGAACCTCTTCGTCCCCTCACCGGACGCGGACTACCTGTTGTCCGCGCCGATCAGCAACGGCCGGGGCGTCCAGCTGTGGCGCACGGGGCGCGCGGGGCGGGACCGTCCCCCCCAGCGTGCGGACGTCACGCTCACCGACCCGCTCGATCTCGCGGTGAGCCCGGACGGCCGGCTCGTGCTGGTGAACGACGCCTCGACCGGCCTCTCGGTTGCCCCGGTGTCCCGCCCCGACCAGGCACCGGTGGTGCCGGCGACGCGGGTCCCGGGGGTCAGCGGGATCACCGCGATCGAGTTCGTCGGCCCCACCACGGCGGTTGTCGCCGCCCGTACCGAACTCGTCTTCCTGCGCTTCGGCGGCGTCGGCCGGTCGGCGACCGCGACGCCGCTCGTTCCCCGGGGAGTCGGCGGGGTGCCCGAGTACGCCGCCGACTTCCGCGATTCGCGCCTGTCGGTGTCGCCCGACGGGTCGCGGGTCGCCGTCTTCCAGCTGAACAGCGCCGAACTCGAGATCGTCCCCCTGCCCGGGCGGCAGGCGGCGGCCCAGCCCCGAGTGGCGTTGGGGGCGTCCGACCTGCTGGACGCCCTGTTCGGGGCGGTCTGGCTCGACAACGACACGGCCCTGGTGCTGAGCGCCGAGCCCGGCGGCGTGGTGAAGGGCCTGCCGCCCGGCGTGGCCCGGTGGAACCTCGGGCTGCGCCTGCTGGACTCCGAGGGCGACCGCGAGGTGCCGATCGGTGCGATGCCGACGCCGGCCGGCACCGTCCTGGTGGCGACGTCGGGCGGCACGATCCAGACCCGGTCGGGAACGGGCCGGCTCGTCGGCGAGGTCGATGCCGACACCTCCGGCACCAGGTTCGACCTGGCCGGGTTCACCCGGGACGGCCGCTCCCTCGCCCTCGTCTCCAGCGGGAGCACGGGCCTGGCCGGCGCCGGCGAGACGACCGGGCCGCCGGTGCTCACGGTGGTGGACGTCGCCACCGGGTCCACCCTCCACACGCAGCGCTGGCCGGACGGCTCCGTCGTGGCGGGGCTGGCGGTCGCGGGCACCACCGTGCTGGTCTCGCACCCCGACGGCACGGTGGACGTCCTCGCCGACCTCGGGCGCGGCCCGTCGGCCCTCGTGACCACCGCGGGCAGCCGCACCAGCACGGGCTCGGCGCAGGAGAACCCGCCGGTGGTCGGCGCGAACGGGCTGGTGGGCTTCCCGACCCGTTCGGGGCTGCAGTTGTACGACCTGGCCACCCTCCAGCCGTCCGGCACCCTGCCGGTGCCACCGGGCCTGGAGGCCGTCCCGCGCACCTACGCGTTCGCCCCCGACGGGCACACCCTGGTGACGGGCTATTTCGGTGGCGATCCCCGCACCGCGCAGGTCAGCGCCCGCGACCTGGGGACTCCGGCGATCGTCGCCTCGCTGTGTGCGACCGCGGGCTCGCCCATCACCCCCGACGACTGGCGCCGCGTGGTGGGCGACACCCCGCCGGACGACCCCGGTTGTCGCTGACCGCCCCGTCCGGCGTAGTCCATTGTGCTGAGGCCCCCGGAGCGCTCGAACCTCGACCGGGCCGCTCCCACCCGTCCACAATGACTGCCATGGCTCAGTCGGACACCGGCGGACCGGTCATCCGCACGCCCGACCAGCTCTTGCGAGTCTTCGTCTCCTCCACCCTCGGCGAGCTCGCCGCCGAGCGTCGGGCGGCCCGTGCGGCGATCGAACGCCTGCACCTGGCGCCGGTGATGTTCGAGCTGGGCGCCCGGCCGCACCCGCCGCGCAAGCTCTACCGCAGCTACCTGGAGCAGAGCGACGTCTTCGTCGGCATCTACTGGGAGCGCTACGGGTGGATCGCGCCCGGAGAGCAGATCTCGGGGCTGGAGGACGAGTACGTCCTGGCCGACCCCCGGATGCCGAAGCTGATCTACCTGAAGGCCAGCTCGGCACGAGAACCCCGGCTCACGGAACTCATCGAGCGCATCAAGGCCGACGACACCGCCAGCTACGTCACCTTCGAGACCGAGGACCAGCTGCGTGGCTTCCTGGTGCGCGACCTGGCGACGCTCCTGGCCGAGCGCTTCCAGGCCGGGGCCGAACCGGACGAGGGGGCGGAGGCCCCCCCACTCGAGGCGAACCCCGTCTTCGAGCAGGTGCCGCCGCCCTACACCCCGATCGTGGGACGCGAGAAGGAGATCGAGGAGATCGTCGAGCTGCTCGAGGGACGGCAGGCGCGCGTGGTCACCCTGGTCGGGGCCGGGGGCATCGGCAAGAGCCGGCTCGCCATCGAGGTCGCCCTGCGTGCCGGACCGAAGTTCGCCGACGGGGTCGCGTTCGTCGCCCTGGAGAACGTCCTCGACCCGAAGCTCCTGCTGCCCTCGATCGCGCGCGCGCTCGGCATCGGCGAGAGCGGTGAGGCCGGTACCGACGAGCGTCTGCCGATCGCCCTCGCCCAGCGGCGGGTGCTGATCGTGCTGGACAACTTCGAGCAGATCGTGGAGGCGGCGCCCGCGCTCGTTCGCTTGTACGCGGCGGCGCCCGAGGCGGTGTTCCTGGTGACCAGCCGGGCGGTGCTGCGCATCCGCGGCGAGTACGTGTATGAGCTCGACGGGCTCGGCACGCCGCCGTCCGAGGAGCCGACGACCGTCGCCGGCGCGCTGGAGAGCGAGGCCGTCCAGCTGTTCGTGGAGCGTGCCTCTGCGGTGCAGGGCGACTTCGAGCTGAGCGAGGCCAACGTCGCTGCGGTCGTCGGGATCTGCCAGCAGCTGGAGGGCTCACCGCTGGCGATCGAGCTGGCCGCCGCGCGCGTCCGGGCGCTCACGCCGGAGGCGATCCTGCAGCGGCTCGACAGCCCGCTGGCGCTCCTCGCGAGCGCCGCGCGGGACGTGCCGGCCCGCCAGCGGACGCTGCAGGCGACCATCGAGTGGAGCTGCAACCTGCTCACGCCGGAGCAGCGCGACCTGCTCGCCGACCTGTCGGTGTTCGCCCTGGGATTCACCTACCAGGCCGTCGAGGCGGTCGGTGCCGGGCGGCCGTGGCTGGAGCGGGAATTGGAGGGCCTGGCTGCCCTGATCGACAACTCACTGCTGCGCCAGCACAGCCAGTCGGGCATGCCGGTGTTCTCCATGCCGGTGACCGTGCGGCAGTACGCCGCCGCACAGCTGGAGAAGCGTGGTGACCGCGACCAGCTGCGCGCCGCGCACGCCCGCTACTACACCGACCTCGCCAAGCGGGTGGGTCCGGTGATGCACGGTCCGGGGCAGGTGGAGACGGCGGCGCACCTGGAGTGGGAGCTGCCGAACCTGAGGACGGCGGTGCTCTACAGCATCGAGCTGGGACGTCCCGACGACGCCGGCGACCTGGCCTGGGCCCTGCTGGAGTTCTGGTGGTTCGGGGGCTACTTCGCCCAGATGCGGGTGTACATGGAGGAGCTGCTGGCGAAGGCGCGCGACAAGGCCGGCGAGCACACCCGGGCCGTCGCGAGCTTCCTGATCAGCTGGGTGGACATGTGGCTGAAGCCGTCGGCGGAACTGGCGGCCGCCTTCGACGAGACCAGGCACCAGTTCGCGAACACCGGCGACGTGAGCGGGGAGGCCCTCGCCACCGCGTGTGCCGCCTTCACCCGGATCTCGCTGCCCGACCCGGACGCGGACGCCTGCCGGGCCGAGCTGAGGCACGCGGTCGAGCTGTTCGAGAGCGTGCACGACGCCTGGGGTGCTGCACTGGCACTGGTCGGCCTGGGACGGGTGGAGTCGGTCCTGGGCAACGACGCGGCGGCCGCGGAGCACTACCTGCGTGCCGGCAAGGTGGCGCGGGAGCACTCCGACACGCTGGCCACCCTGATCACCGACCACCACATCGGCCGGGTGCAGCTGTTCGCCGGGCAGCTCGCCGAGGCCGAACGCACCTTCCGCGCGAGCGTGTACCTCTCCAACAACCTCACGATGGAGGGTGGCGTGACCGACGGCCTCGAGGGGCTGTCCGCCATCGCCGCCGCGCGCGGCCAGGTCGAGCGCGCCGGGCGGCTGGCCGGAGCGGCGGCCGCCCTGCGCCAGCGACTCGGGCTCTACGAGGTGCCGGCCTTCGTGTTCCACGAGCGGTACCTGGACGCCGTCCGCTCGACCGACGCAGACCTGCTCGAAGCGGCGCTCGCCCACGGGAGGGAGTTGACGACCGCGGAAGCCGTGGCGCTCGCGCTGGGAGACGGTCCGACGCCGCCGACGGCCTCGATCGCGCCGTCCAACCCGCCGGAGGAGGCCGCCGCGGTCGCGTCCTGACGCTTAGCGGGCCGGCCCGGCGACCGACCCCCGCTCGGAGAGTTCGACGGGGAGACAGACGGTGTCGACCACCGGCGCCCCGTCGATCATGCGCAACAGGGTGTCCACGGCGGCCTCCGCCTTGGCCGGGATGTCCTGGCGGACCGTGGTGAGCGAGGGCCGGACGTAGCGGGCCTCGGGCAGGTCGTCGAAGCCGACGAGGGAAACGTCCTCCGGCACGGCGAGCCCCGCCTCAAGGAGCCCCTTGAGCAGGCCGATGGCGATGATATCGGCGGTGGCGAAGATCCCGGTGGGACGGTCCGGCCGTCCCGCCAGCGCGGCGCCGAGGGCCACTCCGTCGTCGAAGAACGGCTCGCAGTCAATGAGCTCCAGCTCGCCGGAGGGGATCCCGGCCTCGTCCAGCGCTGCGCGGAAGCCCTCGTAGCGCCGGCGGATGACGCCCGGCTGGTCGACGCCGGGCGCGACCAGCGCGAGCCTGCGGTGCCCTGCCGCGATCAGGTGGCGGCCGGCCAGCAGCCCACCCCTGGCGTCGTCGATCCCGACGCGCTGCACCTGCGGGGAGGTCGAGTAGTTGTCCACGAACACCAACGGCATCGCCAGGTGCGCCTGGACCTCGTCGGCGTCGGAGGTGAAGGTCCCCAGGATCACGGCCCCGTCGATGCGCCAGCTCCGCAGTTCGGCTGCGGTGACCGCGACGTCGTCGGCGGAGCGGATCATCAGGTAGCGGCCCGATGCGGTCAGCCGGCGCTCGACCTCATCGACGAAGATCGAGTCATGCGGGCTGGGCTGCCGCCGCGCCACCTTCCCTGCGTGTACCAGGGCGATGATGTTCGACCGGTTCGCGGACAACGCGGTGGCCACGCCGTTGGGCACGAACCCGCGCCTCCGCATGATCGTGCGGACGCGTTCGGCGGTGGCCGGGGAGACCTTCGTGGTGCGGCCGTTGATGACGTTCGAGACGGTCATCGCACTGACTCCGGCCTCGGCCGCGATGTCGCGAATCGTGGTCACGGTCCATCCTCTCACAACGCCGCGTTCATAACGATTTGATCACTCCCGCCGAGCCCTTGACCGGCCCGCGCGGTCGAGACTAGCATCCCGGTTGACCGGTAAACGTGTTGACCGGTAAACGCATTTCGCAGATGACTCGACGAGGAGTGGGATGACGCAGGAGTGGTGGCGCCGGGCGGTCATCTACCAGGTGTATCCGCGCAGCTTCGCCGACGGCAGCGGAGACGGGGTCGGCGACCTGGCCGGCCTCCGCGACTCCTTGTGGTACCTGCGACAGCTCGGCGTCGACGCCCTCTGGATCACGCCGTGGTACGCCTCGCCGCTGGCCGACGGCGGCTACGACGTGGCCGACTACCGCAGCATCCATCCCGAGCTGGGCACCCTCGCCGACGCCGAGGCCCTGATCGCCGACGCCACCGCGATCGGCATCCGCACGATCATCGACGTGGTGCCGAACCACGTCTCCTCCGCTCATCCCTGGTTCACCGAAGCGCTCGCGTCCGCGCCGGGTTCCGCAGCGAGGGAGCGCTTCTGGTTCCGTCCTGGGCGCGGGCCCGGCCAGGCGACGCCTCCGACCGGCTGGGTCTCGGAGTTCCGCGGCGACACCTGGACCCGGACGACCACCGATGGCGTGCCGGGCGAGTGGTACCTGCATCTCTTCACACCCGCGCAGCCGGACCTCAACTGGGAGAACGCCGAGGTTCGCGCCGAGCACGAGGACGTGCTGCGCTTCTGGTTCGACCGCGGCGTGGCCGGGGTCCGGATCGACTCTGCCGCCCTGCTCGCGAAGGACCCCGCGCTTCCGGAGGTGCCCGTGGCTCCGGTCGCGGGCGCCCATCCCTATGTCGACCGCGACGACGTCCACGACGTCTACCGGGGCTGGCGGGCGGTCGCCGACGCTTACGAGGAGCCGAAACTCCTTGTCGGAGAGGTGTGGCTGCCTGATCCCGCCCGCTTCTCCCGGTACCTGCGCCCAGACGAGCTGCACACCGCGTTCAACTTCGACTTCATGACCCGTCCGTGGCAGGCCCGGGCGCTGCGTGACTCCATCCAGGCCACGCTCGACCTGCACACAGCGGTCGACGCACCGCCGACCTGGGTGCTGTCCAACCACGATGTGACCCGCCCGGTCACCCGGTACGGCCGCGCGGACAGCGGCTTCTCGTTCGCGACGAAGCGGTTCGGGATCCCGTCGGACCACGCACTGGGGACCCGCCGGGCACGGGCGGCCGCCCTGCTCACCGCCGCCCTGCCCGGCTCGCTCTACCTCTACCAGGGCGACGAGTTGGGGCTTCCCGAGGTCGAGCTGCCGCCAGACGCGATCACCGACCCCATGCACGCCCGTTCGGGCGGGGTCGACCCCGGACGGGACGGCTGCAGGGTCCCCCTGCCCTGGACCGGGTCAGGGCGCAGCTTCGGCTTCAGCCGCGGTGACACGCCGGCCTGGCTCCCCCAGCCGTCCTGCTGGGGCGACTTCGCCGTGTCCCGGCAGCTCGACGACCCCGCTTCGATGCTTGCCCTGTACCGGGCGGTGCTGGCCCGTCGGCGCAGCGAACGGGCCCTCGCGACCGACGAGTTCGCCTGGGTGCCGGCCGGCGAGGACGTGCTGTGGTTCCGCCGCGGCACGGCGGCGTCCGGGCGGCTGGAGTGCGTGGTCAACCTCGGCTCGGCGCCCGTGGCCATTCCCGAGGATTCGTGCGTCGTCCTTTCCAGCGGGCCCGTCCCGAACAACAACATCGAGTCGGACGTCGCTGTCTGGCTGCGTCCTATTTCCTCACCACAAGAATCAGGAGAAAAGCAATGAACACGACAAGACGTGTCGTAGCCGTGACACTGGCGGCCGGCCTCGGCGTCCTCAGCCTCACCGCCTGCGCGGGGACGGCCCCACAGGCGGCGGCACCCAGTTCGAGCGCGCCTGCCGGGCCGGTCACGATCAGGGTGGTGTCGCTCCTGCCCGGCTCCGAACAGGCGGCGATCGACGCCTTCAACGCCCAGGTCAAGGAATTCGAGGCCGCCAACCCCGGCATCACGGTGAAGCCGGAGGAGTACGAGTGGAAGGCGACCACGTTCGCCGCCCAGCTCGCCGGCGGAACCCTGCCCGATGTCTTCGAGATCCCGTTCACCGACGCCAAGACCCTCATCGAGAACGGGCAGATCGCCGACCTCGACGCGCCGTTCCAGACCCTCCCCTACGCCAGCAGGTTCAACCCCGCCATCCTGGACGCCGGCAAGGGGGCTGACGGCCACGTCTACGCCGTCCCGGCCAAGAACGTCTACGGCGTCGGGCTGCACTACAACCGCACCCTGTTCGCGAAGGCCGGGCTCGACCCGAACACCCCGCCCAAGACGTGGGACGAGGTCCGCGCCGACGCGAAGAAGATCGCCGACGCCGTGCCCGGTGTGGCCGGCTACGCGCAGATGACCCAGAACGCCACCGGCGGGTGGCAGCTGACCGCCAACACGTTCGCCCATGGCGGCCGGATCCAGACCCTGAACGCCGACGGCACGACGACCTCCACGCTCGACAACGACGGCACGAGGGCCGCCCTTCAGATGCTGAAGGACATGCGCTGGAGCGACAACTCGATGGGCGCCAACTTCATGTTCGACTGGAGCTCGATCAACCAGGCGTTCGGCGCGGGCAAGGTCGCGATGTACACCTCGGGCGCAGACGTCTACACCTCGCTGGTGCAGACCAACGGCGTGAAGCCCGACATGTACGGCCTGACGGCGATGCCGCTGTCCGGCCCCGAGGCGGGCGTCCTGACCGGCGGCACGATGGCGGCCATGCCGGCGGCAGCGACCGAGGAGCAGAAGGCAGCCGCGATCAAGTGGATCGACTTCTTCTACCTGCGCAAGCTGGTCGACAAGGACCGGGCCGTGGCGGACGCGAAGACCCTGGTGGCCAACAAGCAGCCGGTCGGCACGCCGGTGCTGCCCATGTTCAACCGTGAGCAGTGGCAGGAGAACCAGAGCTGGATCGCCGACTACGTCAACGTCCCGCTGACGCAGATGACCGGCTACACCGACACCATGTTCGACCTGAAGCTCGTGGGCGAGCCGTCGCAGCAGACGCAGGAGATCTACAAGCTCATGGACGCGATGGTCCAGACGGTGCTGACCAAGAAGGACGCCAACATCGACGACCTCCTGGCCAAGGCCAACGCGCAGGCCCAGAACCTGCTCAACCAGAAGTGATCCGGAGGGGCCGGGCGGGCGCACTCCGTCCGGCCCCACCCTTCGACGCCCGGGAGCGAGGAACCGTGACGACCCAGACCCTCAGCGAGCCGCTGGCCGACTACACCGACATCGTCGGCGTCACCGGGCGGCAGCGGCGGCGCCCCGTCCTGCTGTGGGTCCGCCGGGGAGGGCTCAGCACGCTGCTGTTCAGCCTGCCGCTCCTGCTGGTGTTCGGCGTGTTCTCGTGGCTGCCGATCCTGAACTCGGTGGTGATGAGCTTCCAGAAGACGAACCTGGTGAAGCCTCCGGTGTTCATCGGTCTGGCCAACTTCACCTACGTCCTCAACGACCCGCTGCTGTGGACGGCGGTCCAGAACACGCTGTACTTCGCGGCGCTGGCGCTCGTCATCGGCTACCCGGTCCCGCTGGTCGCCGCCGTCCTGATGAGCGAGGTGCGACGGTTCCGCGGACTGTTCTCGGCCCTGGCGTACCTGCCGGTGGTGGTGCCGCCGGTGGTGTCGGTGCTGCTGTGGAAATTCTTCTACGACGCCGGCCCGACCGGGGTGTTCAACACGATGCTGGGTTGGATCGGACTCGGCCCGTTCCCGTGGTTGCAGGACGCGGACTGGGCGATGCCGTCGCTGGTGCTGGCCGCGACCTGGGCCGGTGCCGGCGGGGCGATCATCATCTACCTGGCCGCCCTGACGAGCGTCCCGTCCGAACTGTACGAGGCTGCCGAGATGGACGGTGCCGGGGTGCTGCGGAAGATCTGGCACGTGACCCTGCCACAACTGCGCGGCGTCCTTCTGATCACCTTGATCCTCCAGTTCATCGCCACGGCGCAGGTCTTCCTCGAGCCCTACCTGTTCACGGGGGGCGGCCCGGCATACGCGACCACCACGGTGCTGCTGCTCATCTACAACTACGCCTTCGCGAGCAGCCTCGGGGGCAACTACGGCGCCGCCACCGCGCTGTCGGTGATGCTCGCCGTGGTGCTGGCGATCTTCTCCCTGCTGTACTTCCGCCTCACGCGTTCCTGGAGTGACGAATGAAGATGGTCGAGAGGGGTGCGGTCTCGCCGTCCGAGTGGAGGCGTCCCGGGATCCGGCTCGGGCTGAGCGCCGGCCAGTTGGTCCTGCTGGCGCTGCTGCTGCTGGCGGGCCTGGGACCGATGCTGCTGCTGGTGAAGTTCGCAGTGACGCCGACCAGTGACATCCTCGGCACGCCGTTGGCGGTGTTCCCGAACGGGGTGGAGTGGGGCAACCTCGACCAGGCGTGGAATCGGGTGCACGTCAGCCAGTACTTCCTGAACACGGTGTGGCTCGCCGCCGGTTCGTGGGCGGTTCAGGTGCTGGTGGCGACGACCGGTGGCTTCGTCCTCTCGGTGCTGCGTCCGAAGTACGGCGCTGCCCTCCAGTCGCTCGTGCTCGCCACGATGTTCGTGCCGACCGTCGTCCTGCTGGTGCCGCTCTACCTGGTGATCCTGCACCCGCCGTTGATCGGGCACTCGCTGGTCAACAGCTTCTGGGCGGTGTGGCTGCCGGCGGGGGCGAGCGCGTTCAACGTGCTGCTCGTCACGCGCTTCTTCGACAGCCTGCCGAGGGAGGTGTTCGAGGCCGCCCGTGTCGACGGGGCGGGCAACGTCCGGCTGTTCTGGTCGGTGCTGCTGCCGATGTCCCGCCCGATCCTCGGCGTCGTGTCGATCTTCGCCATCATCTCCAGCTGGAAGGACTTCCTCTGGCCCCTGCTCGTTCTGAAGGACCCGAACATCCAGCCCCTCTCGGTGCGGCTGCCCGCGATCGCGGGCACGACGGACCTCGGGGTCCTGATGGCCGCGCTGGCGATCGCGACGCTGATCCCGGTCGGGCTGTTCCTGGCCTTCCAGAACCACTTCCTCAACGGGGCCGGCTTCAGTGGGGCGGTCAAGGGCTGAGCCGCCGGGAAGCGCAGCTACAAGGGCGGCTTCTCCCTGTGGTCGTAGTCCCACAGGTACTGGTCGAATCGCGTGGTGCCGTGGGGTCCGACGCGGTAGCGGTGGCCGGTGGGGCTGGTCCACCAGAAGATGCCGGGCCCGGGCTGTTCGAGGCGCCAGCCGCCGTGGGTCTTGCCGCGATGGGGTTTCGTCGTGAGCGGGCCGAGGTTGGCGGCTCGGGTCTGGTGCGTCGCCCCGGCCCGGTACGGGACGGTGTGGTCGAGCTGCGCGCCTCGGGCGGTGCGGGCGGAGTACGGGAACACCTCGATGCTGTCGCGAAGCACGACCTGGCGGCGGATGGGGTCGGGGACCTCGTAGGAGTCGACCGGCAGGTCGGTGTAGGGCCGGACGACGGGGGTGAGCCGCACCCGGTTGTCACCGATGAGGAACCGCAGCATGGTGGCGGCGAGCGGCCCGACGTCCTCGGCACGGCAGGTGCCGTGTCCGGTGAGCAGGGTCTCCTCGGCAACGTGGACGTACACGGTGACCTCCGGCAGCAGCCGCGGATCGCTGGCACGGATGGTGTCGGCGTGCCCGGCGGCTTCGGCGAGCATCAGGACGGCCCTGGCAGGGGTGGCCAGGATGCCGACGGCTCTGGCCCGACGCGCGTCCAGGCTGTCGGTGTCGCCGCGGGCGGCGAGAACGTCGGCGATCCGGGCGACCATCGCGTCGAAGAAGATCGCGTCCCTGGTGTCGAGGCGGCACGACAGGTAGCCGACCAGAGGGTCCTCGGTGGGGAGCTTCCGCACGAACCGTGACGCCCGCGACTCCCGGGCGAGCTGCTCCACCCTTCCCGCGGCGATCTGGGTGATCAGCCCACGCGCGAGCCGCAGGATCCGCCCCCATGGCAGGCCGGGCACCCTTCGGGGCGAGCGCCGCGTCCAGCTCGCGGGCCTGTTCGAGGCTCAGGTCGAACTTCGCCACCTCCTGCACCAGCCGGCAGGCCTGCCACACCCTCACCAGTCCATGCCGGACCTGGTACCACAGCAGCGGGTGCCGGGTGGTCAGGTTCACGATGTCCCGGATCAGCCAGGTGGCCGCCGAGACCGAGAGGCCCTTCAGTGCGGCGACCTCCAGCGGCAGGAACTCATCCACCAGCGCTGTGCCGTCGGCGCCGATGCGGACGGGGCGGGTGCCGACCACATCGATCGGCGTGCCCGCCGTCCACTCGTGCGCTGCAGCCAGGTCGGCGAGCGCTTCGGCCTCGGCCACCTCGGCGGCGCCCAGGGCGTCCACGGCCGCGCGGTAGCGTTCCGTAGCTGCCACCGTGTCGCTCATGTGTTCGATTCTAGTCCTCGAATCCCCCTCCGACCAGGGACATCCGTGCAACCCGCGTGCACGTTCACCCCTGCCTCACCCCTCGTCTTCCGGGGCCCCGACGCGAGATCTCCAGCGTGGGTAGCGCCTGCACCTTGTCGACACGGGCACCTCCATGGCTAGGGTCGGCGCGTGAACGAGTTCTGGCTCGGCGTCGGGTCCAACATCATCGGCACGTTCGTGGGCGCGGGGCTGGCGCTGCTGACCTCCTTCCTCGTCGTGCGGCGCGGAGAGCGCAAGAACGACGTCCGGCTCATCCAGGCCGTGGTGGATCGGCTGTACCGCAGCCGGGCGTTGCGCCCGGGGCGCGTGCCGGGCGACTACAGCCTGGCAGCGGTGCAGGAGGACCAGAAGCGCGGGACGAAGTCGGTGCTCGCCACCAGGAACCGGATCGCGCTCACGAGTGACGAACTGTCCACGCACTCGCATGCCTTCGACGAGCTGGACGCGATGCACCTCGCCTGCCTGCGCTACCTCAACGCGATCGAGGAGGACCCGTCCCACTACGTCGAGTCCTTGATGGAGCTGCGGTCGGAGCTGGAGCCGTGGCTGCGCCGGCTCTGCGACCAGACTCCGGGCGTCCAGTGGCGGGAGATCGGGACGGCCGACCTGCGCAGCCGGGTGGCTGCGCCGAAGGAGTGACCACTGCCCGTGCGGGAGGCCCTCCCGGTGCCGTACCAGGCGTGTCGTGCGTACGGATCTGCGCCGGGGTGACGAGAATGCTGGCTGACCAGCGCCGACGCGGTGGACGTATCAGGAGCCGCGACCGGCGCTCGCGATTGGTGGGAGGTCACCTCCCGTCGCGTCGCAGGTCAGCAGCACGAGGAGAAGGACCATGACAACGCAGGACTACACCGAGCACGCGGGCTCCGACTTCGACGAGATCGATGCACGCTTCGCCGAACTGCTCGCCGAGCTGCCCTGGCTGGGCGCCGAGGACGCCCACCTCGCGCGCACGGGCCTGCACGAGCTCCAGGTGAACATCCGTACGCTCGCCTTCCACGGCGAGGCCGGCGACATCGATGTCTGTGCCACGGTCACCCCTCACGCAGTCACCGTCATCGTCGAGGACGCGGGCGCCGACCTTGACGCCGCCGGCCTGCCCATCCTCGACGAAGCCTTCGACCAGGTGAGTTATGCCCGCGCCCTCGGCGTCAACCGCTGGATCCTGCGTCGGTTCGCGCCCAGCACCACCACTTCCTGAGTCCGGGCTGTCGCCCGCACGGGGTCTAGGCAACCGCAACACGGCTCGGCAGGCTGTCGAGCGTGCGAGCTACCACCCCCGCTGCCTACGTACCGCGGCGTGCGGCTGAGACCGGCGAACTCCCGCTGGAGGTCGTCTCCTGGTCACGCTATGGGAACCATCGCTTGTACGTGAACACCCGGGACGGCCGGAGCGTCGGCTGGGTCGACGTGATCAGCGGCCAGCACACCCTGTTGCTCGAGCATCTGAAGTCGGCCTTCGATGAGGCGTTGGCCGAACCCCTGTCCGCCACGCCGCGTCGGCCCCATGTTCCGCAGCGTATGGCCGCGGAGCCCGAGCCTCGCCCACTTCCGCCGACGCCGACGTTCCATTCGCCCGACCACGCCGGCCCCGACTTCCAGCGGCCGCCGGGCTTCGATCCCCTCGGCGCGCCTCCGCCCCTCGCCCCGATCCCCAGTTCGGTTTGGGCACCACCCGTGGGGCCACCGGTGGTTGCCGACCTCGCGGCGAACCAGCCGGGAGCGCAGCTGGAATCGCACATCCGGGTCGCCAGACGGGCCGGGGAGGATGCCCGATCCTGGGCGGTCGGTGCCCTCGGCGAGCGCCTGGTGGCACGGGAACTCGACCGTCTGCGCTCCCTGGACCCCCGCTGGGCGTATCTGAACTCCATTCCTGTCGGAGACCTGGGCTCCGACATCGACCACCTGGTGGTGGGTCCTGGCGGAGTGTTCACGCTCAACGCCAAGCACCACCCGCACGCCAATGTCTGGGTCGGCGGAAACACCGTCCTGGTCAACGGCCACAGACATCCCTACGTCCGCAACAGCCGGCATGAGGCCGAGCGTGCGGCGAGGCTTCTCACAGCGGCGACTGGCCTGGCCATTCGGGTTCGAGGCCTGGTCGTGACCGTGGGTGCCGACAGCTTCTCCGTGAAGCAACAGCCCGAGGACGTGCAGGTTCTCCCGAGATCCGAGCTCACTCGCTTCCTCACGGGCATGCCCGCCGTCCTCGACGTCGACCAGGGCAGGCACGTCCTGGACTTCGCGCGGCTCAGTTCGACGTGGCGTGAGATCCGCCTGCCGTCCGGCGCCCGCTGAGTTGTTCAGGACAGGATCGGTTCCGCCTCGGCGATCAGGTCACGCATGATCCGGACGGAGGCGAGGATGCGGTCCTTGATCGGCCCGCTGTCGCTCTCGGGACGCGCCATGGCCGACATCACCGAGGAGATCACGATTCCGAAGGCGATCCGCGCCGTCTGCGGGTCACCGGTGCGCTCGTGGATCAGCCTGAAGAACGGACGCAGCCGGGCGATGGTCGAGGTCCAGAAGTCCATCGCGAGGTCCGGCTGCCCGTGCAGCAACTCCTTGATCCGCAGGAAGTCGGTCGGGAGCGCCACCGTCCGGGCGACGAGTTCGCAGGTGTCACCGATGAGGCTGCCCTCAGCACCGAGGAACCACTCCCTCTGTTCGTCGGGGATCTCCGCCACGAGCAGGTCGAAGGCCGCGGCGATCTTCGTGGGGTAGTAGTTGAAGAACGTCCGCGGGGACACTCCCACCTCCGCGCAGATCTCCTCGACCGTGACCGCCTGCGGCCCCCGCTCGGCGACCAGGCGGAGGGCGACCTCGTGGATCGCCACCCGCGTGGCCGTCTTCTTGCGCTCGCGCAGGCCGCAGACCTGCCCGTCCGCCGGATCGGTGGTCATGCCAGCCCCTCCAGAGCCGCGCTGTCCGACTTCTCCTGCAGCGCCGAGCGGGTCCGCAGCGGCGGCACCTTGTAGAACAGGGTGATCACGAACGCCAGCAGCATCACGCCGAGCGCAACCCAGTAGATGGTCACGACCGAGTCGTTGAAACCCACCATGAACGGCCTGGTGAGCCGCGGGTCGGCACCGGTGAGGAACGAGGTGTCGCTGGTGCTGTCGTCGGTCTTCACCTCGGTGTCGGTGCTGGTGTCCCCGGTCTTGATCGCGTCGACCATGGTCGGCGCGAGCGTGTCGACCATCGCCCACCGCTGCACCGGATCGGACCAGTTGACCGCGAGCCTGCCGTCCTTGACGCTCAGGTTCCGCTCGAAGGCGACCTGTTGCAGCGCCTTGGCGTACGCCTTCGGCAGGGCTTTCGTGACGGCCTTGTCGATGATCTTCTGGATCTTCGACAGTTTCTTCGATCCGTCTGCCGCAGCCGCTGCGCCTTCGGGGATCGCGCTGCCCTTGGTGGCCGCGGTGGTGGCACCGTCGGCGAGCTTGTGCGCGCCGGTCGCCACCTGGGACAGGCCGGAGGAGAGCCCCGGCTTACCCTGCGCACCGTTCAGGTAGCCGCTGGTGGTGTACACGGCGGTGCCGAGGTCCTTCATCGCAGCGCTCACCGCGGTGGAGTCGTCCTCGAGCTTGCCGCAGGCCGCGCTGCCACTGTCGTCGGCACAGGCCTTCTGGTCGGCACCGAGCGCGCCGAGGGCCGCGCTGAGGGCGTTGAAGTCGGACGTGGCGTTCTTCGCATTCCTCGCCGCCACCTTCTCCGCGGCGCTCAGCTTGCTCAGTCCACTCGCGAGCTGCTGCGCGCCGGAGCCGATCTGGCCCACGCCGTCCACGAACTGCCCTGTCCCGTCGGCCAGCTTGGCGAGCCCTTCGCCCAGCTTGCCGTTCGCCTGTCCCATCTTCTTCGCAACGGCAGCGGTGACCTTGGCCTTGACGGCGTCCTTCACCGCATCCTTCACCTGCTTGGTGGCATCGGTGAGGTTGTCGTCGACCTTGTCCTTGACCTTGTCGGTGATCGAGGTCCACATCTTGTCCATGATCGCGGCGTTGGCGGGATCGTTCGCCACGGCCGGGTTCAGCGCGGCGTCCAGGGCGTGCCAGGTGGTGTGTTCGTCCGCCATGGCTCCCTTGATGTTCGTCGGCAGGATGCTGAACAGCAGCGACAGCATGATCGCCGTGCCCAGCGTGCCGCCGATCTGCCGGAAGAACGTCGCCGAACTGGTCGCGACACCGATCTGCCGGGCGTCCACGGACGCCTGGACGGCCATCACCAGGGTCTGCATCAGCTGGCCCAGGCCCAGACCGATCACGAACATCGCCAGGCCGAGGTACCAGTAGGGCTTGTCCAGCGTCATGAACGCCAGGATCAGGAAGCCGAGCGCGGTGGTGGCCGTGCCCGTCTTGGGGAACGCGGCGTACTTCCCGGTGCGGGCGACGATCTGGCCGGTCCCGATCGACGCGGCCATGATGCCGGCCATCATCGGCAGCGAGGCGAAGCCGGATTCGGTGGGGCTCATGCCCATCACGATCTGCAGGTAGAGCGGCAGGGTCAGCATCGCTCCGAACATCCCGAACCCCACCAGGATGCTCAAGACGGTGTTGATCGAGAACGACGTGTTGCTGAACAGGCTCAGCGGAATGATCGCGCTCGGGCCCATCGCCCGTTCGACCAGGATGAATCCGACCAGTGCCGCCGCGCCGATCGCATAGCAGGCGATCGACTGCCACGAGCCCCAGCCCCAGTCGCGTCCCTGCTCGGCGACCAGCAGCAGCGGGGCGAGCGTGGCGACGACCAGCCCCGCTCCCCACCAGTCGATCTTCGGTTGCGCGTGCGGGGTGTGCGGCAGGTGCAGGAAGGCGATCACCATCAGCAGTGCGATGATGCCGACCGGCACGTTGACCAGGAACACCCAGCGCCAGCCGGTGATGAACAGGATCTTGTCGGCGCCGGCGAACAGGCCGCCGACCAGCGGGCCGACGACGGACGCGATGCCGAACGTGGCCAGGAAGAAGCCCTGGTACTTAGCGCGCTCGCGGGGGGCGAGCATGTCGCCCATGATCGCCAGCGGCAGCGACATCAGGCCGCCGGCACCGAGGCCCTGGAAGGCCCGGAACGCGGCCAGCATGATCATCGAGGTCGAGAAGCTCGACAGGAACGAGCCGAGCACGAAGATGCTGATGCTCAGGATGAACAGCGGACGGCGCCCGAAGATGTCGGACAGCTTGCCGTACAGCGGCGTGGTGACGGTGGCCGCGATCAGGTAGGCGGTGGTCACCCACGCCTGCTGGTCGAGACCCTGCAGTTCGTCGCCGATGGTGCGGATCGCGGTTCCCACGATCGTCTGGTCGAGCGCGCTCAGGAACATGCCGGCCATCAGGCCGTACATCACGAACATGATCTGCCGGTGGCTCATGACCGGCTTCGGGGTGTCCTCTATCAGAGCCTCGCGCTCCGCGGTGGCAACTGCCACGTCTCCTCCTCCATGCGAAAACGCTGCCCGTTCTTGCAGCAGCGCATGTCTACAGTAGCGCAATGTTGCAGGACTGCAAACTTCTCCCCAGCGCCTGGGACGCGGGATCAGGCCTTGTCACCGCACGAATGGGTGGGCGCGACCGGAATGATGCGCATTCATGCTGAGGGCTGCCGGCCAGCGGGCGCGACCGCGGGGTTCGGCCGACCCTGCCTCGCCGAGGGAGAGGTCTAGTGTGCGAGCCATGACGACAGAGATGATCCTCAGCTCGCGCGCGGACGCGGAGACGCTCGCCGCCCTGTACCGCGACCTGCACGCGAATCCTGAGCTCTCGTTCGCGGAGGTGCGGACCGCCGACGTCGTCGCCCGCTCGATGACCGCGCTCGGCTACGACGTCACCACGCAGGTCGGCGGCACGGGTGTGGTCGGGCTGCTGCGGCGCGGCGAGGGCCCGACGGTTCTCCTGCGCGCCGACATGGACGGGCTTCCCGTGCTCGAGAAGACCGGGTTGGACTACGCCAGCACGGCGCGCGGCACGGATCCCGATGGCGCCGACATGCCCGTCATGCACGCGTGCGGTCATGACGTCCACGTCACCTGCCTGCTCGGCGCCGCAGCGGAACTCGCCTCGGACACCACCTGGGCGGGGACGTTGATGCTGGTCGCGCAGCCGGCCGAAGAACTCGGCACCGGAGCTCGCGCAATGGTCGCGGACGGGCTCTATGAGCGGTTCGGCACCCCTCAGGTGGTGCTCGGGCAGCACGTCGGCCCGCTTCCGGCCGGCATGATCGGGCTGCATCCGGGTGCGGCGTTCGCCACGTCCGACTCGATCAGGGTCACCCTGTTCGGCGCGGGCGGCCACGGCTCGCGTCCCGAAGCCTGCGTCGATCCGATCGTGATGGCGGCGGCCGTGGTCCTCAGGCTCCAGACGATCGTCTCGCGCCAAGTGGGCGGGCTGGAGACCGCCGTGGTGACCGTCGGAACGCTGCACGCGGGGACCAAGGTCAACATCATTCCCGACGACGCGGAGCTGCAGGTCAACGTCCGCACCTACGACACCGGCGTTCGCGAGCGGGTGCTGGCCGCGATCGAGCGCATCGTCAGGGCCGAGGCGATCGCGGCCCGCGCACCACGGGAGCCGGCCGTGGAGCTGATGGACTCCTTCCCGTTCCTCTACAACGATCTTGAGGGCTCGGCCCGCACGGCAGCCGCGCTGCGCGCCGTCGTCGGCGAGGCCGGGGTCATCGATCCCGGGCCGGTGACCGGGAGCGAGGACGTCGGGGTCTTCGCCCTGGCCGCCGGCGCGCCCTGCGTCTACTGGATCCTCGGAGGGGCCGATCCGGCCCCCTTCGCCGGGGCTTCCGGCCCCGCCGAGCTGGCGGCCGTGATGGGCGGGATCCCGTCGAACCACTCCCCCTACTACGCACCCGTCATGCAGCCCACGCTCGGCATCGGCGTCGCCGCCCTGGTGGCGGCCGCGAAGGAGTGGCTCGCCCCCGACGCCTGACCGCTCAGTGCTGGAGCGTGCCGAGCACCGCGGACGTGACCTGCTCGTAGCTGCGCTCGGGATGGAACACCAGCCACTCCAGACCGGCCATCAGGGTCGCGCCGACGATCGATGCGGCCTGCACGCCCGCCACCACCGGATCGGCGCCGGACGCGCGCAGGTCGTCGATGAGGGGGGTCAGCGCCAGCCCTCGCCACCTCTCGATCGACTCGCGCCACGATCGCTCGGTCCGGAACAGCTCGGTCACCATCACCTGCGCGGCCGGCGCGTTCTCCTCCACCAGCTTGAGCAGCGCCCGTACCACCTCGTCACGGAGCGCGACGCCGGTGCGACCGCGGGTGGCCCCGGCCAGCGCGTCGGAGAGCAGGGCGCTGTTGCGGGCCATGATCTCCTCGACCAGGCCCGCCTTGGACTCGAAGTTGTAGTAGATCGAGCCCTTGGCGATGCCGGCGGCAGCCGCGATGTCGTCGATGGAGGTGGAGGTGACGCCGCGGGCGGCGAACAGCTCCGTGGCAGCGTCCATGATCGCTTCGCGGGTGCCCGCGCGTCGGGCTACCCGTCCGTCGGGGCGGGACGACTCGGCGCTTCTCCGGGAGTCGGTGCGGGCACGCTCCACCATCGGTCCTCCTAGATGCTCAGTGCCGGGTGCAGACGCGCCATCGTCCACACCCGCTTCCGGGCGGATGCGATCGAGGTCGCCGCCAGGGACACCACGAAGATAGCGGCCAGCACCGTGACACTCGTCCAGAACCGCGGCCCGATGCCGCCGGTGATCGCCTCCCTCAGGCCGTTGACCACGTAGGTCATGGGCATGAACGGGCTGATCGCCTGCAGGAAGGAGGGCGTGGTCTGGATCGGGTAGGTGCCGCCCGCGGAGGCGAGCTGCACCATCAGGAGCACGATGATGACGACCTTGCCCACCGCCGAACCGAGCGTCACCTGGAAGAACTGCTGGAGCGCGAAGAACGCGGCGGCGGTGAGCAGGGCCAGGCCGAGCGTGGCGGTCACGTCCCTGGGGTTCAGCCCGATCGCGAAGTGCATGACCGAGAGCATGATCACGACCTGGCCGACGGAGAGCACGAGGCCGGAGTTCAGCGAACCCCAGGCCATCCGGAAGCCGTTCACGGAGGTCATCAGCGCCCGGGTCTGCAGCGGCCGCAGCAGCAGCCAGGTGATCAGGGCCCCCACCCACAGCGCGAGCGCGATGAAGAACGGGGCGAAACCCTCGCCCCAGGAGTCGGCCTCCCACACGTGGCTCGTCGAGAGCCTGACCGGGCTCGAGACCGCCTTCGCCCGCTCGTGCCGCAACTCCTTGCCGTCGGCGGGGATCGCGTCCGCACCGTCGGCGAGCTTGTCCCCGAGCTTCGTGGCGCCCGCCGCCGCGTCACCCAGTCCCGAGGCAAGGCCCGGGGTGTTCCCGGCGATCTGTGCGGTACCCGAAGCCAGCGTCGCCGCGCCGGCGTGGGCCCTCGCCAGCCCGCCCGCAAGCTCGGAGGCGCCGTTGTGCAGGGCGTTCGCGCCGGCGACCATTCCGCGCTGTGGGTCCGGGTCGTCGAAACCGGCAACCAGCTGGGCCAGGCCCGCACGCAGCGCGGGGATGCCGCCGGTGGGATCGGACGCGGCGCTGCTCATCGTTGTGAGTGCCGTCGCGAGGCTCTCGGCTCCGGTCGAGAGCTGCCCCGCCTGGGCGAGGGTGGCCGGGTCGGCGAGCTGCGCCGCGCCGGCGGCGAGCCCGGACGCTCCCGCAGCGAGCCGTCGCTGGGCCGCGTCGAGCCTCGTCAGTCCGGCTCCCAGCTGCCCGTCGGCGGCGAGAACCGAATGGACGCCCGCCCAGCCGGCCCGGAGCGCGGTGGCGCCGTCGGACAGGTCCGCGGCGCCGGCGTGGACCCGCGCGATCCCGCTGCGCACGGACGCCGCACCTTCGGCGAGTCCCTGCACGCTCCCGCGCGCCGAGACGGTCGCGCCCTGCGCGGCCGAAAGGTCGTCGGCGGCAGCCGACGTATCACCCTGGGCGAGGGCAGCCTTCGCCTTGGCGAGCAGCCCGTCGATGCTGCCGAGACCGTCGGCGAGATCGCTGGACCCGGTGGCGACGGCAGCCGCGCCCCGGCCGAGGGCAGACCCCGGGTCCGTGGCCTCGGAGAGATCGGACGCACCCGAGGCGATCCTCGCCGATCCCGACGCCAGGGGGCCGTCCGCGGCCGTGGCGTCGGACGCGCCCTGCAGCCACTGGCTCGCCCCGCTCCCCCAGTCGGCCGCCCCGGCGGCGTACGCATCCGCCCCTTGCGCGTATTCGGTCGCCCCATCGGCGAGCGTGCTCACCCCGCCCGCGAGCCGCTCGACGCCGGCGGCCAGCGCCGGTGCTCCCGAGGTCGTGTCGGCAGCCTGCGCGAGCCCGGCCTGCAAGGCGGAGAGTCTCGCCGCGCCGGCGTCGAGCTGCGCGGCCCCCTCGGCGGCGGCGCCGACCCCTGCCACGTAGTCGCCGAGCTTGTCGTTGAGGGTTGCGGCGCCGGCGCTGAGTTCGACCGTGCCGTCCGCCAGCTTCGCGGCGCCGTCGGCCAGTTGCTGAGCGCCCATATTGAGGCGGTCGGCACCGTCCGCGGCCACGTCGAGCCCGTCGGAGAGGGTGAACGCACCGTCCGACGCCTTCGCGAAGCCCTTGCGCGCGTCGCCCACCCCGACGAGGAGGGTGTTCACCGCCTCCCTGCTCACCTTTCTCGACACCGCGTCACGGACCTGGAGCATCGCGGTACGTCCCAGGGTGGAGGCGAGGAAGGAATTGCTGTCGTCGTAGCTGACCAGGATCCTCGCCGCCTTCGGGTCGTCTCCTGCGAGGGAGAGGATCGAGCGGGTGAAGGTGGCGGGAATCGTGACCGCGAAGTAGTACCTGCCGGCCTCGACGCCCTTCTCTGCGGCATCGGCGTCCACCGGTACCCAGCCCACGGAGTCGTCCGCGACCAGCTGGTCGACGACGTCCTGGCCGTAGTGCTTCACCTCGCCATCGTCGTCACGGGAGGCCACGTCGGCGTTCACCAGCGCGACCGGCAGGTCGTCCATGCGCGTGGTCGGATCCCAGAACGCCCAGACGTACATGGCGCCGTAGAGCAGGGGGATCAACAGCATCACCGCGATGGCCGCGCGCGTGATCGGCCGGCGGGCGAAGCGCTTGAGTTCGGTTCCGTGTGAGGTCCAGGCAAACATCGTTCTTCTTCGATTCGAGGGTGTCGTTCAGGCGTGTGCGGGCAGCGGGAGGTGCAGAGGCGGTTCGTCCCAGCCGAGACGGGAGAGCTCGGACGCGCTCGCCGCGGAAGCGACCACGGTGACGCCGTACCGACTGAGCGTGCGCAGGGACTCCCAGACCAGCCTGCGGCCGTCGGTGTCGTGCAGGGCGTCGATGTCGTCGACGACCACCAGATCCGGCCTGCCCAGGAGCGCGAGGGCCAGGCGCAGTTGGAGGTTCGCCACCTCGTCGAGTTCGTGGACGAGCTGGCGCGCCCGCGGCACCGGACTGCGCCCGAAGACGCCAGCGCACAGTTCGGCAACGGCCGCGTCGTCCGGGGTACGCACGATGCGGTACCAGGGCGCCAGCCACGCCTGCCGCTCTCGGACGGTCGCTGCGACGCTGACCTCCTCGTCCAGGTCATCCAGACCGTGGATCCCCACCGCGGCGCTGCGCCGCTGGACGGCTGCCGTCCGGCCGGGGAGCCGGCGTCCGAGCACCACGAGGTCCGATCCGCGGTTGGGCCTCATTCGTCCGACGAGGGTGAGCAGCAGGGAGGTCTTGCCCGTGCCCGCCCCGCCCGTCACGAGGGTGACCGTGCCCGGCGCAAGGTCGAGGTCGACCGGCCCGTAGACGCGACCGCGTCTCCCGTCCAGCTGGAGGTGTCGTGCACGAACCGCCGGCACGGGGGTGGCCTCGCGCGGCAGCTGGTCCATCAGGAGAACGCTCGCCTCTTCAATCACTCCGTCAGAGTAATTCATACTGACCAGTCATTACAAATAGATGGGGCGAGGGTCGCTAGAGTCGCGCTCATGCGCGCACTGATCACGGGCGGGACGTCGGGACTCGGGGCGGCGTTCGCGCGCGCCCTCGCCAGCCGGGGCGATGACCTCGTCCTCGTCGCCCGCGACGAGCCCCGGCTGCACGCGTTCGCGGAGGAGTTGCGCGCGGCGCACGGCGTCGAGGTGGACGTGCTCAGGGCGGACCTCGCCGTGAAGGACGACCTGATGGCGGTGGCCCGGGTCGTGGAGAGCAGGGACCGGCCGATCGACGTGCTGGTGAACAGCGCCGGCTTCGGCGTCCACCGCAAGCTGCTGGACCCGGGCGTCGAGGGCCACGCCTACGCCCTCGACGTGATGTGCTACGCGATCCTCGTGCTCAGCGGCGCGGCCGGGCGGGCGATGCGGATGCGGGGACGGGGCCAGATCGTCAACCTGTCCTCGATCGCCGGCTGGACGATGCAGGGCCACTACTCCGCGATCAAGGCCTGGGTGCGCTCCTACTCCGAGAGCCTCGCCAACGAGCTGCGGGGAACGGGCGTCCGGGTCACGGTGGCCTGTCCCGGCTGGGTGCGCACCGAGTTCCACGAGCGCGCGAACATCCGCACAACCGCCATCCCGGCCTGGGTGTGGCAGGACGCCGATCCCGTCGTGGCGAGCATCCTGGCGGACGCGGCGAAGGGCCGCATCGTCAGCATCCCCGGCGCGGGATGGAAGATCGCCCGACTGGGTCTGAAACTGGCCCCGACCGCCGCCGTCCGCGCGGTCTCCCGTGCCCTCGTGCGCAGCCGGGACTGACGGTACGCTGCCTGAGCCCGCCCTGCCCGGATCACGCACGCCTCGCCGACCACCCAAGGACCGCACAGATGGCTGACAAATCGCTCAACCGCGACACTTCGGCGCTGGACCCCGAGCTGTGGGGACACCGGTGGGGCTACCGCGACACCAGGCTGATCGTCTTTCCCGACCAGGCCGTGGAGATGACCGGGTCGCGCTACAACCTGTGCGGCTTCCAGATGCCGTTCCTGGTGCCGTTCGTGAGCAGGGAACTGGGCGTCACCTTCGACTTCTCCGCGCCCCGGCCGCTCACCGCCGAGCCGCGGGTCACCGGTGCGCGTCGCAACGAGGGCTTCCTCGCCGGACTGGCCGCAGGGCTTCGTCCCGACCAGTACACGGCCGACGATGCCGCGCGGCTGCTGCACAGCCACGGCCAGACCACCACCGAGGAGGTTTCCCGGGTCCTGTACGACAACCTCGACCGCAGCGTCGACCTCGTGGTGTGGCCCGAGTCCGACGAGGACTGCCAGGCCCTGGTCGGGCTGGCGGCCGAACACGACGTGTGCCTGATCCCGTTCGGTGGCGGGACCAACGTGAGCAGCGCCCTGCTCGTCCCCGCGGCTGAGACTCGGATGGTCGTGTCGGTGGACACCCGGCGGATGAACCGCGTCCTCTCGGTGAACCGCGCCACCAGGACGGCCAGCGTGCAGGCCGGCATCACCGGCACGCAGCTGGAGGAGGAACTCGCCAGGGAGGGCCTGACCTGTGGACACGAGCCCGACAGCTCCGAGCTGTCCACCCTCGGCGGCTGGATCGCCACCAACGCCAGCGGCATGAAGAAGAACCGCTACGGCAACATCGAGGACCTGGTCGAGAACGTCACCCTGGTCACCCCCGTCGGCATCGTCGAGCAGTGCTACGCCACGCCGCGGCAGGCGTCGGGCATCCAGCTTCAGAAGGCGCTGTTCGGCAGCGAGGGCAACCTCGGGCTGATCACGAAGGCCGTCATCCACGTGCAGGATCTGCCGGAGGTCAAGAAGTACGGCTCGGTGATCTTCCGCGACTGGCGCACCGGCGTCGCCTTCATGGAGGCGTTGAACCGCACCGGCACCCGTCCAGCGAGCATCCGCCTGGTCGACAACCTGCAGTTCCGGCTCGGCCAGTCGCTGAAGCCGCGACCCACCCGCACCTCCAGCGTGAAGAGCAGGCTCGAGCAGACGGTGGTCACCCGCATCAAGGGGTTCGACACCCACACCATGGTGGCGGCGACCATCGTGTTCGAGGGAACGGCGGCGGAGGTCGCACTCCAGGAGAAGGTCGTCGCGGAGACCGCGAACCGTTTCGGCGGGATGCAGGGCGGTTCGGCCAACGGTGAGCGGGGCTACATGCTCACCTACGCCATCGCCTACCTTCGCGACTTCCTGGCTGACTACTACGTGATCGGTGAGACCTACGAGACCACCGTGCCGTGGGACCGCATCCACGACGTCTGCGCGGCGGTCGACCGTATGGCCAGGTCCGAGCACGAGCGGCTCGGGTTCCCGGGCAAGCCGTTCACGTCGCCCCGGATCACCCAGCTGTACCACAGCGGGGTCTGCATCTACTTCACCCACGGGCTGTCCCACCACGGGATCGAGGACGGCGATGCCAAGTTCGCCGAGATGGAGCGCAACATCCGCACGGCGATCATGGACGCCGGCGGATCGATCTCGCACCACCACGGCGTCGGCAAGCTGCGCCGTCACGTCGTCGGACGAGTGGCCTCCCCCGAGACCGTGGACGCCGTGAAGGCGCTGAAGACCGCCGTCGACCCCCAGAACGTCTTCGGCGTCGGCAACAACATCTTCGCCGGCTGAGCCCGGCTCGGCGTTCCGGAGGGCCAACGGACATCTCCGCGGTGACTAGGTACCTTTCCCCACGTGGGCGGGCGGCCACGGGTGCGGCTTGGTCGCTAACGTGCCAAGCGAGCCAGACCTGAGGAGGCTGTATTGACCCGGCCGGACGTCTTCACCGCCGAGCCTGCCACCCCACCGGTCGGCTTCAGTGTGCGCGAGTTCGCCCGGACGGCCCGCGGCAGCCATCGTGACCACCTGGAGCTGCCCGCCTACGAGTCGGCCCCCCTCGACCGCGACACGCTCGAGCTGGTCGCGATGCTGGCCCGGCTGGAGCGGGGAGCCCTGCGCTACCTGCGCAGCGTCCTGGTGACGCCGACGCACAAGGACGCCCGCGTCACCGGCTTCCTGGTCACCTGGGCCTTCGAGAAGTTCTGGGTGGCCGACGCCCTCGAGCGGGTCGTGGGGGCGCACCTGTCCTTCACGCCCCCACGGACGGGCACCCCGCGCCTGCGCGCGGCCCGGCGCGCGCTCGCCGAGAGGGTCGAGCCGATCCGCGAGTCGGTGGTGGCCAACCTCATCGGGGACGACGTCGTCGCCGTGCACTGCGCCGCGGGCGCGATCGACGAGTGGATCACGCAGGCGGCGGTCACACGGCTCGCGGCGGGCGCCGGCCATCCGGTCCTCACCCGCACGATCGGGCGGCTGCTGGAGGTGCGGAGCCGGCACGACACGTTCTTCACCCAGGAGGCCGCTGAACGGCTCGCGACGTCTCCGACCGCAGCCCGGCTCGCGCGACGCCGGCTCCGCCGCGCGACCTGGCCGCTCGGCTCGGCCGAGGAGCCACCCGGGCTCGTGCGGCGGCTCCTGGGCGGGTTGCTCGCCCCCTCCGACCTCGTGGCACTGGACGCCCGCGTGCGGGCGCTCCCCGGCCTCGCGGGCCTCGACCTCGTGACGAGGGCGGTACGACGCGCGGAACGGTCGGCCCGGTGAGCGTCGACCTCGGCACCGCCGACATCCTGCTGACCGGCGGTACCGGCTTCGTCGGGCAGGCACTGCTCGAGCGCCTGCTCAGCAGCCATCCCGACACCACGATCCGCGTGCTCGCCCGTGCCAAGGCCACCGCCAGCGCCCGGGAGCGGGTGGAGAAGCTGCTGTGCCAGCCGGTCTTCTCGCGCTGGGTGGAGACGGTCGGCGAGGACGAGGCGCACGCGCAGTTCGCACGCCGGGTGCAGGTCGTCGAGGGCGACCTCGGCGCGCTCGGCCCGCACCCCGAGCGGATCGAACTCGTGCTGCACAGCGCGTCCTCGGTGAACTTCGACGACCCGATCGATGCCGCGTTCGGCACCAACGTCACCGGGGTATCGCGGCTGTACCAGGCCCTCCTCGACGCCGGCGCCGACCCCCACGTGGTCCACGTCTCCACCGCCTACGTCAACGCCGCCCGCAAGGGCCTGGTACGCGAGCGCCGCGTGCAGCACGACGTGGACTGGCGCGCCGAGGAGCAGGCCGCCGCGTCCGCACGCAGGCGGGTCGACGAGCTGTCCCGCTCCCCCGAGGTCCTGCGCCGGTTCCTCAAGCAGGCCCGGCTGGATGTGGGCAAGGTCGGTCCGCAGGCGGTCGCGGAGGCCGCCGAGTCCGCCCGGGTCGCCTGGGTGAAGCAGGAGCTGGTCGAGTACGGTCGGGCCCGCGCCGAGAGCCTGGGCTGGACCGATGCCTACACCCTCACCAAGGCATTGGCCGAGCGCCTGGCCGAGGAGCTCTGGCTGGGCGCCGGCCGCAGGTTGTCGATCGTGCGTCCCTCCATCATCGAGAGCGCGTTGCGCCACCCTTACCCCGGCTGGATCGACGGCTTCAAGGTGGCCGATCCGCTGATCGTCGCCTACGGGCGCGGGTACCTTCCCGAGTTCCCCGGGATTCCGGACAGCGTGCTCGACGTCGTGCCGGTCGACTTCGTGGTCAACGCCGTCCTCGCCGCCGCGGGCACTCCGGCGCCGCGTGACCGCGTCCGCTACTTCCACGTGGTGTCCGGCACCAGCAACCCGCTGCCGATCCACCAGATGTACGAGAACATCCGGTCGTTCTTCCTCGCCCACCCGATCCCCGGCGCGGACGGCCCGACGGCCGTGCCGGCGTGGCAATTCCCCGGCGGGATCCGCTTCGAGAGCGACCTCAAGCGCAAGGAACTCGGGGTGAGGCTGAGCGCAGCCACCCTGTCGCGGATGCCGACCTCGGCGCGATCGCGTGCGCTGGCCGACTCGCTCCACTCGGCGAGGTCGAAGCTGCGTTCGCTGCGGCGGTTCTCCGAGCTGTACAAGGCGTACGTGCAGAGCGAGGTGGTGTTCGACGACGCGGCCGCTCGGGAACTGGACGCGCTGGTCTCGACCGGACCGGCCGACGACACCGGGTTCGACGTCACCGCGATCGAGTGGGGCCACTACCTCCAGGACATCCACCTGCCCTCCATCACCAACCTGCCACGGAACGCTCCGTCCCGCGACGGGCGCGTGCGGGCGCCCAAGCCGCTCGTCACCGGCCCGGACGTGCTCGCGGTCTTCGACCTCGAGGGAACGGTCCTGCACGCCAACCTCGTGCAGCAGTACCTGTGGCTGCGCGACGCCGAGCGTGACCTGACCGCCGCACCGAGGGAGTTCACCAAGATCCTGGCCCTGCTCCCCCGCTACCTGGCGGCCGAGCGTCGCGACCGCAGCGAGTTCATCCGCAACTTCCTGCGGCTGCACAAGGGCATGCGCGTGGCTGACGTCGAGCGGTACGTCGCCGGGAGCGCCGGGCGAAAGCTGCGCGCCCACCTGCTCGCCGACGCGCTCGCGCGGGTGGCGGAACACCGCGCGGCGGGCCACCACACCGTGCTGGTGACCGGGGCCGTGGACATGATCGCCGCGGTCGTCGCCCCCTACTTCGACACGGTCGTCGCCAGCGGCCTGCACGCCCGCGACGGCGTCCTGACCGGCTACCTGGCCGCCCCGCCGATCGTCGGCGAGGCACGTGCCGCCTGGCTCCAGCGCTACGCCGAGAGCAACGGCTTCGACCTGTCGAAGTCCTACGGATACGGGGACAGCCAGGCCGACACCTCCTGGCTGCGCCTGGTCGGGAACCCCGTGGCCGTGAACCCCGACCAGCGCCTCTACAGTTACGCGCGCAGCAGGCATTGGGACGTCGTGGAGTGGAAGCGCAGGGCCGGGTGATGGCCTTCGACATCGACCAGTACGCGGAGACCTCCGATGGCGTCACCTGGGAGGACCTCGACTTCGACGCGTTCGACACCGCCCCGTTGGGCGAGGACACGCTGCGCACCCTTCGTTACATGTGCAACGTCGAGTACCACACGGTCTGCTACCTGCGGGACCTGCTGGTGACCCCGTCCCACAAGGAGCGGGACGTCAACGCCTTCATGACGATGTGGAACCGGGAGGAGTACTGGCACGGCGAGGCGCTGGCCGCCGTGCTGGGCAGGCACGGGGTCACGGTCGACTACGACGAGGTGAAGGCGGCACGGGTCAAGCTGGAGTGGCGCGACAAGCTGGCTCCCCTGAAGCAGTCGATCATGGGCAACCTGGTCGGCGACGACTTCGTCGCCGTCCACATGGCCTGGGGGGCTGCGAACGAGTGGAGCGCGACGGCGGCCTACCGCCGGCTGGCCGAACTCGAGGACCACCCGGCCCTGTCACCGCTCCTGCAGCGCATCGGCCAGCAGGAGACCCGGCACACCGCGTTCTACGCCACGCAGGCTCGCAGGCGGCTGGAGAAGTCCGCGCTGGCCCGGAAGCTGACGCGTCTGGCACTGGCGAGGGCCTGGCGTCCGGTCGGCTCGTCGATCTCGGAGGCCGCCGACCTCGACCACGTCATGAAGCACCTGTTCGACGGTCCCGCCGGCCTGGCCGAGCTGCGACGGATCGACGCCAACATCGCCCGCCTGCCCGGCATGGACGGCCTCACGATCTTCGAGACGGCGCTGCGCCGCCACGGCATGGACTGGCCCGAGCGCTGATCCGCTCAGGACGCGGCACCTCCGGTGATCCGTCGCAGCCGACGGGAGACCCGCTGGCCGAAGGTCGGCTTGGGCTCGGACAGCTTCGCGACCTGCTTGCGCAGCTGGGCGACCTCGCGCTCCAGGTTCTTCGTCCTCGCGGTGGTGTCGGCGACCTTGGTCCGCACGGTGGAGAGGCGCTCGAGCACGTCGAGCTGGCGAGCCCCCGTCGGGATCAGGTCCGGCTGGTAGGCGCCCACCGTGCGCACCTCGTCACCACGCCGGCCCTGGTGCAACCACCGCAGCCGGGACGCGAGGTCGGCCGGGTCGAGGTGGGTGACGGGACGCACCGGAGGGGCGAAGCGGACGCGGCCGAGCGCGTCCTCGTAGGCGGCGTCGAGGGTCTCCCCGAAGGGCACCCCGTTGCGGCGCAGGAAGGCTTTCCAGGTGGCGTACGCGGTGGGCCGGAAAGCGTTGAAGGCGTCGAGGTCGGCCCGCGCGTAGAGGTCCGCGACGTCCAGCGACTCCCCGCCGGCGGTCCCGTCCGGGCCGAGCTCGAGGTAGGGAATCCGGTGGTAGCGGCACAGCTCGAGGGTGCGTGAGTCGTGGGCGAGGACGAAGGCCGGCGTCCCGGCGAGGAGGGCAGCGACGTTGCCGTGGATCCGGGTACCGCACGCGAAGTCCTGGCTCCGCAGGAAGTCCAGCCAGGGTGCCGGGTCGATGATCACGCGGATCTTGTCCTCACGGCACAGGACGTGGTCGAGGCTGCCCGGCATGCCGTCGGGAGTGTCGAACTCCTCGCCCCACAGCAGCAGGCCGAGCGTGTCGTTGTCCTGCGCCAGGTAGGTCAGGTTCGGGTAGCGGGAGTAGTTGTGCTCGAGCAACGTCCGGGCCGCCGGGACACCCGGGGTGAGGTTGAGCGCGATGCGCGCGTCGGCGCCGAGGGGGCCGGCCGGACGCGCGACGACCGTCTCGGGCGGGCTGACGTGCAGCGACGGGCAGCCGATGATGTCGATGCGGTCCGGGTCGATGCCGAGATGCTCCAGGTAACCGGTGGTGAACTCGCCGCGGACACCGATGCTCTCGGAACGTTCGAGGACGGCACGCACGAACCGGCCGGCCGCCTCGTCGATGTCGGGACGCGAGTTGCGCGGGTCGCCGTCAATCGCGAGCTGGCCGCCGATGCCGGTCACCACCACCGGAATGCGCAGACCCTCGACCACCGTCGTGAGGCGTCCCAGCGGCGTGAGGAAGTCGTCGCGGAAGGCGTTGGCCAGCGGCAGGACGACCATGTCGAACTCGTCGTTGATGCGGTCGATGTACGCCTGGTCGACGCCGCGGCGCTCCGATCCCAGCGAGTCGACCACCAGCTCGGTGTCCGGCCCGACGAGCGTCCGGTAGACAGCGTCCTGGAAGAGCAGGTTGCCGGTGTTGGTGGAGAGGGTGCCCACGCCCCGGTAGGCGTGTGCGGCCTCGACTCCGACGGGCTGGTGGGGCGGACGACCAGCGCGGATCAGGATGCGGAAAGCCACGAGGCTGCCTTTCTCTCGTCGTGGCGCAGGGCACGCGCAAGCCGACGCCCGGACTCTACTGCGTAGGGGGCCGGCACGTCGTGTGTCGTCGGACGGCGAACGCCGCTTGACGCCTCCGTCCGCCGTCGCGGAGAATTCCCACCGGCGCCCGGCGAGCCGGACCGGTGTAGTCTGGGAGTCCGGTTGGTGCGGATCGTTCTAGAAGCGGATGAGTCCGGGCCGACTTTCCCGGAAGGTCACCCCGTCATGTTCGACGAGGACACCGCGGTCCCTGCTTCGGGCACTTCCACACGTCCTTCCACCCTGCGCGAAGCCGCGCCGGGTCCCGGGGACGCACCGGTGGATCCCCAGCACCTGATCACGTCGGTCGTCGCCCTGGCCGGCTCGCTCGGACGCCGTAGTCACGCGGGACTGACCATCCTCCTCGCCGACGGTGTGCCCGAGACCGTCGCGGCCACCGACGACATACCGGTCCGGGTGGACTGGCTGCAGCAGCAGCTCGGTGAAGGGCCGGCCTTCGACGGCCGCGACGTCGTGGTGAGTCCCGACCTGGCGTCGGACGGTCGCTGGCCCGTCTTCGGCCGGATGGTCGCCTCGGTGGTTGAGGTGCGCAGCATGGTCAGCATCGCGGTACCCTCCGGCGGGCCCAACCGCGCGATGCTGAATTTCTACGCCACCCTGCCCGGCGCGTTCAACACGCTGAACCTCGCCCACGCGAGGATGCTCGGCCGCTTCTGCGGCCCGACGGCCACGCAGCTGTGCGAGGCGCTGGCCACCGACGAGGCCGGCGCGGACCCCCAGCGCAGCAGCCGGCTTGCGACGGCCCTGGGCATGGTGATGGCGTCCTACCGGGTGCAGGCCGCCCCGGCGTTCGCCCTCCTTCAGGAGGCGAGCCAGTCCCACGGCACCGGCCTCTTCGACTTCGCCCTCGAGGTGGTGAAGAACGGACGCCTGCCACTGGCAGCGGTTCGCGCCGGCTGATCAGGAGCGGGAGGCGTTCCCCCCGAACAGGTCGTCGCGGCGCACCTGCGACTCCACCTCCGGGTTCGTGGTCGGGCCGAGGTCCGCCGCGCGCGCGGGCGCAACGCCGACATCGGGATCGCCTGCCGCGTCCGCATCCCGTGTATGGCCGGCGACCCGGCGGGGAGTCGACAGGTCGTCCATGTCGGCGCTGCCACGGAACTCCTCGGAGATCGCCCCCCGCCACGCGCCGCTCTCGGAGCCGCGGGACTCGATGAACTCCTTGAAGCTCTCCAGGTCGCGCTCGGCCTGGTTCTCCACGACATGCAGCTTGTCGCCCACCTGCTCGACGAAGCCGTCGGGCTCGAACTCCAGCATCAGGTGCACGTCCGTCTGGTCGGGACCGAGCTCGGTGAAAGTCACCTCTCCGGCGTTCGCTGCACCTTCGACCGCGGCCCACGCCACCTTCTGGTCCGGTACCTGCTCCAGGATCTGCGCCACCCACTCGCGCTTCACGCCGCCGATCTTCGCCACCCATTCCAGCTGGTCGTCGCCCATCTGCGTGACCCGCTCGACGCCGCCCATGAACCGCGGGAAGTCCTCGAACTGGGTCCACTCGTTGTAGGCGGTGCTCAAGGGGACGTTCACCGTGATGGTCTTCTCAACTCTGGTCATGCCGTGCCTCCGTCTCCGATGCCGTGGGCCCTCGGCCCGCACTGTCGCGCCTCGCCGGCGACAGCGCATCCCTTCCCCTTACCCGGCGAATCGGGAACACATCCCTCCCTGTCGGTATCGAGTGGACGGCGGAGCCGGGGGTACTCGGTGGGCAGACACCCACGCACACCCTGGAGTTGACGATGACCGACCTAACGAGCATTCCCGAGCAGCAGCAGGAGTGGCCCGGGACCGAGGCCGAACTCCGGCCGCGCCCCGACCACGGCGAACAGAGCTGGACAGGTCGCAACCGGCTGACCGGAAAGCGTGCACTGATCACGGGCGGGGACTCCGGCATCGGTCGGGCGGTCGCCATCGTCTTCGCGAAGGAGGGCGCGGACGTGGCGATCGCGTTCCTGCCGGAGGAGGGGGCCGATGCTGCGGAGACCGAGCGGATCGTGACCGAGGCGGGCGGGCGCTGCGTGCTGCTGCCCGCCGACCTGCGCACCGCCGAGGCGTGCGCCGCCGTGGCCGATGGCGCCGTCGCCGGCCTCGGAGGGGTGGACGTGCTGGTGTGCAACGCCGGCTTCCAGAAGACCTACGACGAGCTGGAGAAGTTCCCGCCCGACCAGATCGAGCGCACCTTCGCGACGAACGTGTTCTCCACCTTCTGGCTGGTGCAGTCGCTGGCGGCCGGACTCGGTACCGGCGGGAGCGTGATCGTCACCACCTCGATCCAGGCGTACAGCCCCTCCAGCCACCTTCTCGACTACGCGGCGACGAAGGCAGCGCTCAACAACCTCACCGTGAACCTGGCCGGCGAGCTCGGCGAGCGCGGGATCCGGGTGAACGCGGTTGCGCCGGGACCGATCTGGACACCGCTCATCCCCGCGACGATGGAGCCGGAGAAGGTGAAGGGCTTCGGCGCCGACACCCCGCTGGGCCGCGCGGGCCACCCGGTGGAGGTCGCGGCCGCCTACGTGTTCCTCGCCTCGGACGAGGCGAGCTACGTCAGCGGCACCGTGATCGGAGTCACCGGCGGCAAGCCGGTGTTCTGAGGCGAAGCGAGGCTCGGGCCCAGCCTCCCTCGCCCCTGCCGCACCTCGACGCGGGACTCCTGGGGTGGGGTGGTCGGGGTCAGGCGCAGCCGCCCCAGGGACGCGTGCCGCGCTTGGCGTAGAGGCGGTTCGCCACGGTGATCTGCTCGGCCTTGCTGGCCTTGTGCGGGTAGGACGCGAAGTCCCGGCCGTGCACGCTGCGCCAGGTGGCGAGGTTGAACTGGAGGCCGCCGTAGTAGCCGTTGTGGGTGTTGATGTGCCAGCGGCCGCCGGACTCGCACTTCGCGATCCGGTTCCACATCTTCAGGTGCTTGAGGTTGAGCTTGGGGCCCTTCGTCCCGACCTCGACCACCTGGACCACCGGAGCGACCAGCACCACCTCGCCGACCAGCTGGCGGCTCTTGACCTTCCCGTTCACCGTGGTGACCTTGTAGGTGCGGTCGGAGGATCCGGGCTGCCCTGCGACGAGGATGTGGCGGACGCCGCGCTTGAGGGTTGGGTTCTTCCGGATCACCGTGCTGAACGGCACGACCTCGGCGAGGACCGTCTCGCTGGTGACGCTGACCCGGTAGATCCTGACCTTCATGCCCTTCTTCAGCCTCGTGGCAAGGGAGGGCTTCACCCGGTCGAACTCGCCGAGGGTGATGCCCTGTTCGGCCAGCAGGCCGCCGACCGTGGTGGCGGTCGTCCGCACCTTCTTCCGGGGGGACACCCCGTCCTTGATGGTGAGGGTGCGGGTGACCGTCGCCGTGGTCACCACGGCGGTGGCGCCGGACGGCGCCGCGGTGGCTGCGGCAGGGGCCGGGACCACGAGTGTGAGGACGAGGAACGCCGTCGCGATCAGCTTCATCTGGGTTCTTCCGCCGGAGGACAGGTCAGGTCGAGCTGGCATGAGGGTCGTTCATTCTGAGAGAAACGTCAACGACTTCTCAGGAATTGCTTAGCTTGGCTCCGACGCCCGAGGCGCTTCCGGCGGCCTCAGGCGAGCAACTCCTCCAGGACCCGGACCACGCCCTGCTCGCGGTTGGACGGCGCACGATGACGGCTGGCCCCGACCACCCGCGGGTGGGCGTTGCCCATGGCGAAGGAGTGCGTGGCCAGGGCGAGCATCTCCAGGTCGTTGAGGTAGTCGCCGAAGGCCATGGTCTGGTCGGGCCCGACGCCCAGCGAGCGTTGCAGCGCACGCACGGCGACGCCCTTGTCGACGGCGGGGTCCATGATGTCCATCCAGTGCTCGCTCGACATCACGACCCGCAGCGGGGCGAGTGCGGGCGCGAGCACCGCCCGGCTGCCGCGGGACGCGCCGACGGCGTCGTGGATGGCGAACTTCAGCGGCTCGTCGTCGACGACGCCCAGGTCCTCGACGACCTGGAGGGTGGTGTAGAAACGTCCGGCCTCATCGAGGAAGGCCGGTGCGTCCTTCTCCACGTAGGCACAGTGCCGGCCCGACAGCACCAGCCCCAGGTCGAAGGCGTCGGCCAGCCCTCGCACCACGCCCACCACGTTCGCCGCGGCGGCCGGGTCGACGGTGCTCGAACTGACCTCGCGTCCCTCGCTCACCACGAAGGCGCCGTTCTCGGCGATCAGCGCCGGGCCGTGCCCGGCCCGCCCGAACATGGCGGCCAGCGCCGGGTACTGGCGTCCGCTGGCGACGGCGAACACCACCCCGCGGTCGGCGAGGCGGTCCAGCAGCGGCCAGAAGCTGTCCGGGATCGCCCCCTCGCCATCGAGCAACGTGCCGTCCAGATCGGCGACCACCAGGCGGATGTCCGCGAGCCTGGGGCGGTCGGCCAGCTGTTCATCGGTGCGCATGACGTCCTTTCGACAGGGGTGTGCGGGCGTGCCGAAGGGTGGCGGCACGGCGTCGGGTGGGGGTGGACGGGGAACTCAGGCGAGGAGCAGTTCCGCCGTCGGCTCGTCGGTGATGAGCACGTCCAGGTAGCCCCCGAGGATGGCGGCCCGGATCGCCGTCGCCTTCTCCTCCCCCGCAGCGATCCCGATCACGTGCGGCATCGCCGCCAGTTCGCCCAGGTCCATGCCGATCCGGCGGTCGGACGTCGCGCGTGGCACGACCTTGCCGTCCGCGTCGAACCACTCCCCCAGCATGTCGCCGACGCCACCCAGCTCGGCGATGGAACTGATCACGGCCGGGGAGTACAGACCCGACCGCACCGAGCTGCCGGTCGCCTGGGTGCCGCCGACGCCGGTGATGGTGGCCACCGCCGTCCGGGAGAGTTCGAGCACCCTGGTCACCGAGGTGTCCTGTCGCAGCGCGTCGGCGGTGGCCGGGGAGTTGACCACGAGGGGTGCCGGGATCAGTTGCAGGTGCGCCTGGATGCCGTTGCCGGTGGCGAACACCTCCCTGGTGTAGCGATCGATGCCCCCGGCGACGGACGCGAAGGTGACGCCCTCGAGCGACTCCGAGCGGATGCTGAACAGCACGTTCATCACCGTGTCGCCCCAGCCGAAGCCGATCACCGCGCCCGGCCGCAGGTAGCGCTCGAGGTAGCCGGCGGCAGCGATCGCGATCCGCCGGTTCACCGTGAGTGCCACCGTGTCGGTCGCCCTCCGAGGCACCACCAGAGCATCCTCCAGCCCGAACCGTTCGCACAGGCGGCGGCTCAGCCCCATGGTGGCCAGGATGGTCGGGTCGATCGAGATGCGCACCACGCCGGTCTCCCGCGCCTCCTGCAGCAGTCGTCCCACGGTCGCGCGGGAGGTCTTCATTCGCTCGGCGATGTCGGCCTGGGTCAGGCCGTCGATGTAGTAGAACCAGGCAATGCTCGCGAGCGCGGTCGTCCGCTCCTCTGGCATGACCTCGTCGTGCCGTCCTCGCTTCACGTGCCCGTCCTGACCTCGGTCCCGCCCCAGTAGTGCCCGTGGCCCCGCGGCACCCCC
>JAEVYS010000005.1 GCA_023392635.1 Actinomycetes bacterium
CCGCTCGGGCCTTCGCCCGGGCGGAACTCCTCCTCGACCGCTACGGAGTCGTCACGCGGGGCAGCGTCGCCGCCGAGGACCTGCCCGGCGGGTTCGCCGCGATCTACCGGGTGCTCGCCGCGGCCGAGGAGTCGGGGCGGGTCCGTCGCGGCTACTTCGTCGAGGGTCTCGGCGCTGCCCAGTTCGGCGGCGCCGGGGCGGTGGACCGGCTGCGGTCCCTGGCCCGCCCCCTCGCGACGTCCGGCTCCGACGGCGACGGCATCGCCGCCGGTGGCCCGGCGTTGGTCCTCGCTGCGGCCGATCCGGCGAACCCGTACGGAGCCGCGCTGGGCTGGCCGTCCCGCCCCGACGGCGACGGCCGCGGCCACCAGCCCGGACGCAAGGCCGGCGCCCTCGTCGTGCTCGTCGACGGCCGGCTCGTGCTGTACGTCGAGCGAGGCGGCCGCACGCTGCTGTCGTGGTCCGACGACGCGGGCCTCCTGGAGCCCGCGGCAGCGGCGCTGGCCGGGGCGGTCCACGCCGGCGCCCTCGGCAAGCTCACCGTGGAAAAGGTCGACGGCGAGTCGGTGCTCGGCTCGAACCAGCCCTTGGCCACGGCCCTGGCCCGGGCCGGCTTCGGGCTCACCCCGCGCGGCCTGAGGCTGCGACGGTAGGCCATGCCCGAGGGCGACACCGTCTTCCGTACCTGCGCCCGCCTGCACGCGGCTCTCGCGGGGCGTGAACTGCTCGCGGCAGAACTGCGCTGGCCGAGCCTCGCCACGGCCAGGCTGGACGGGATGACGGTCACCGAGGTGGCGCCACGCGGCAAGCACATCCTGGTGCGCCTCGACGCGGGCTGGACGCTGCACTCCCACCTCAAGATGGAGGGCCAGTGGCGCATCGAGCGGACCAGCCCGGACGGAGTCCGGCGTGGCGGGGCCGAGGTCAGGGCGATCCTCGTCACGGACCCCTGGACCGCGCTCGGCCTGCGGCTCGGCCACCTCGACCTGGTCCGCACCGAGGACGAGCACACCCTCGTCGGCCATCTGGGGCCGGACATCCTCGACCCGGCCTTCGATCGGTCGCTGGCGGTCGGACGCCTCGCTGCCCGTGGCGGCGAGGTGGGTGCAGGGCTCCTCGACCAGCGGAACGTCGCCGGGATCGGCACCATGTGGGCGAGCGAGACCCTGTTCCTCGAGCGGGTGTTCCCCTGGTCCACCGACCTCCCGCCCCCGCAGCTCACCCGCCTCATCGAGCGCGCCCGGCGGCTGATGACGGCTGCCGCCACGTCGGACTCGCCCGTCCAGACGTCCACCGGATCGCGCCGCGAGGGCGAGAACACCTACGTCCACGGCCGGTCGGGACGACCGTGTCGCCGCTGCGGGACGACGGTCCGGGTGGCTCCGATCGGCCCGCCGACCCGCGAGCGCACGATGTTCTACTGCCCCACCTGCCAGGGCGGGCTCGCACCGGGGGACGAGGGCAGGCGGGTCGCGCCCCTGGGCTCCAGCCCCGCTCGGGGACGCCGCGGACGGGGACGCGAGCGCTAGCGCCGCTTCGGCACCGGCTGCCCGGCGAGTTGCCGCGCGACATGGCTCCTCGCGTGGGCGACGGCCGCTTCGAGGTCGTCGAACTCGTGCTCGCGGGTACGCAGCGCATCCAGGACGCCCGCGCGCGAAGCCATCCGCTCGTGCCGTCGCCGCAGCCCCTTCAGCAGGACCGTGACACCTCGGGCCTCCAGCAGCTGCATGATCCCGGTGAGTCGGTGGGCACCGGTCGGGTCGAGCAGCTCCACCTTCGACAGGCGCAGAACCACCACCCAGGCGTCGCTGTCGGCGATGTCGTCCATCACGCGGTCCGCCGCTCCGAAGAACAGGGAGCCCTGCAGGGCGAGGAGAGCGATGTGCTCGTCTCCGGCGGCCGGCGGCCCGGGCAGTTCCTCGCGCGCGACGTGAGTGGTGTCGGCGAGGGCGCGGAGGGCGAAGAACGCAGCCAGCACGACGCCGATCTCCACCGCGGTGATCAGGTCGAAGAGCACTGTGCACGCGATGGTGGCAGCGAAGGTGGCCGCCGTGCTCCGGCCGACCTTCAGCAGCCCGCGGACCTCGTGGACGTCCACCATGCGCAGGGTGGTCGCGATCAGGACGCCGGCGAGCGCCGCCAGCGGGATCCGGGACGCCAGCCCCGCGCCGGCAGCCACGACGACGGCGAGCAGGACGGAATGCGTCACGGCGGCGAGCCGCGACCGTGCACCGGCTCGCACGTTCACCGCCGTGCGCGCGATGGCGCCCGTCGCCGGCAGGCCGCCGAAGAGACCGGACGCGATCGACGCAAGCCCCTGGCCGACGACCTCGCGGTCGGGCAGCACCCGCCCGGTCTGCGCCATGCCGGCCGCCACACGAGCCGACAGCAGCGACTCGATCGCCGCCAGCGCGGCCACCGCGACCGCCGCGCTGAACAGTTGCTGGATCGTGGCCGGGTCCACGGCGGGCAGGACCGGCAACGGAAGGTGGGTGGGCAGTGCGCCGATCCGCTGCACGTCCAGGGCGCCGGTCTCGGCGACCACCGTGGCCACGACCACGGCGATCAGTGCGGCCGGCAGCGAGCCCGGCAGCCGGCGCAGGAGTTCGATGAGCACCACGACGCCGACCGTGATCGCCAGGGGCAGCCAGGCGTGGGACCAGTCGGCAGCGCGCACCGCGTCGACGGCCGCGAGAACGGTCTTCTCGCCGGTCTGGACCGTGGCGTCGAGCGCCAGCGGGACCTGCTGGAGGGCGATGATCACTGCGATACCCGCGGTGAAGCCCTCGATGACGGGCCACGGGATGTAGACGACCACGCGCCCGAGCCGCAGGGCGCCGGCCGCGACGAGCAGCACGCCGGCGATCACCGAGACCGACGTCACCGCGGCCGTCCCGTGCTGGGCCACGATCGGCGCCAGCACCACGGCCATGGCGCCGGTGGGCCCGGACACCTGCACGTGCGAGCCTCCGAAGACCGCGGCGACCAGGCCGGCCACGATGGCGGTGACCAGGCCGGCCGCGGCCCCCATGCCGGAGCTCACGCCGAACGCGAGGGCCAGTGGCAGGGCGACCACGCCGACGGTGACCCCCGCCAGGAGGTCGCGGCGCCAGCTCGTCCGGAGCGGCCTGAGGTCGTCCCTGCTCGGCAGCAGCGTGGCCAGGTGCCGGCGGATGTGCGCGGGGACCGGCCCCCCGCCACCCGCGGGCTCCGCCCTCCTCTCCAGCGTCGCGGTCATGCGAGCGGCGGCAGCGAGGCGGCAGCGGCGAGCTGGCCGCCCTTGTCGGAGAGGCTGTCGAGGAGGAAGCGGCGCGCGCTGGTGAGCAGGTCCGCGACGGCGGGATGGGCGGTGCGGTACAGCACATGGGAACCGACCCGGCGCGAGGTCACGACCCCGTACTGCCGCAGCACGCCGAGGTGGCCCGACAAGTGGGACGGCGAGCCGCCCAACTCGGCGAGGAGGTCGGTCACGTTCACCTCGCCCTGCCCCGTGCCGGCGGACGCTGCCACGAGCAGCTCGAGAACACGGATCCGCACCGGGTGCGCGAGTGCGCGGAACAGGTTCGCCTTGATCTCGTAGAGCGGCTCCTCGCCTGGTTTCATGATTTCAGAATATCCTGAAATCAGGCACTGGGTATCGTGATCCCATGCCGTGGGGGACGAGGGCTTGGCGGGCGCTCCGTGCGAACCCGTCCGCGGCCCTGCTCGTCGCGCAGGTGCTGGGCATCCTGCTCTACGCCCTGGTCGACGACGTGCCCGCCAACTCCGTGGGACGGCTGCTGCTCTCGCTGTTCGGGATGCTGGTGGTCATCCTCGCCCTCGCCGTGGTCCGGGCGACCCCCACCTACACCTGGCTCGGGGTCCTGATCGGGGTCCCCGCGGTGATCCTCACGATCGTCGACTGGGCGAAGGAAGACGCCGCCTGGCACCTTGCCTCCGACCTCGTGCACGTGGCGTTCTACGGCTACACGCTGATCGGCCTGCTGCGCTACATGTTCGCCGACGAAGAGGTCACGCGGGACGAGATCTGGGCCATCGGCGCCACCTTCACCGTGGCCGTGTGGCTGTGGGCGTACGGCTACTCGGCGATCCAGGGGGTCGTCCCCGGATCGTTCGTCGCTGCGGTCGACCCGCAGGCGCAGCGCAGCTGGCTGGAGCTGCTGTTCCTGTCGACCACCACGATGACCAGCACCGGCCTGTCGGACGTGGTGCCGGTCAAGCCCGTGGCGCGTTCGGTCGTCATGATCCAGCAGATCGCGGGCATGCTGTACCTGGCGGTGGCGGTGTCACGCATCGTCGGCCTCACGATCAACCGTCGCCGCGCGCAGGAGCGCGAATGAAGTACCTGACCGACTCCCTCGCCTGGCTGCAGTCGGCTGCCGGGGCGAACTGCTACTGGCTCGACACCGACGGGCACACCGTGATCGTGGATCCGGGCATGACGCGCGGCCTCAACCCCGTGGCAAGGGAGTTGCGCGCCGCCGGCCGGTCACCGTACGAGGTCACCGACATCCTGCTCACCCACTACGACCCCGACCACGCCCAGGCCGCAGCGCAGTGGCAGCGCCGCACGGGCGCGCGCACGTGGCTGGGGGCCGCGGACGCGGCCATCCTCACCCGCGCCGTCCCGCCGCCACCCCCCCCGTTCCGCCGGATCGCCGGCCGCCTGAGCCTGCCCGAGCTCCCGGGCAACCTGCAGCTCCTGGACGGGGACGCCGAGCTCTGGCCCGGCCTGACCGCCCTGGCCACTCCGGGACACACCCCGGGTCACCACGCGTTCCGCGCGGGGCGGGTGCTGTTCGCCGGCGACGCGGCCCTGTCGAAGGAGGGACGCCTCACGCGGGTCCCGTCCTTCCTGATGAGCGACCTCGCCCGTGGCGCGGTCGACCTCGCCCGCCTCAGCGCACTGGACGTCGACTGGTACTGCTGCGGCCACTCCGCCCCCCAGCGTCGTCGCTGACTCCGTTTCGCCCCCGGAACCTCCGGGGGGAGGCGCCGTTGGGGGGAGCGGAGGAGGTGGTCAGTCGCGTGCCAGGCCGGTCGGGAAGCCGTCGATGCTGACCAGGTTGTGCTCCTGCTGGTAGGCGTGCAGCCCTTCCGTCCCCTTCTTCGTCGCCCAGGCGTCCATGAGGTCACGCTGGTCGACGTACTCGAACAGCGGGACGCCGTACCCGCACGAGGTCTGCACGAGGTCCACGTCCACGACGAAGATGTTCCGGGCACCCTTCATCGGCGGGAACAGGGCGGCGAGTCCGTCCCACTCGACGTCCCCGGGCTGGACGCAGCGCGCCGTCCCGTAGAGCCTCAGGATCAGCGGCTCGCGGACGAACGAGCACATCATGATCGTCATCCGCGGGTTGTCGAGCAGGTGCGCTGCGGTCTCGTTGCCGCTCCCGGTGCCGTTGAGCCACACCACCCGGTGGGGGCCCACCACCCGCAGGCTGTCGAGTCCTTTCGGTGACAGGTTGACCCGCCCGTCCCTGGCCGCGGTGGCGACGAAGAACATCTGCTGGTCCTCGATGAACCGCCGCAACCGGTCGGTGATCTCGCTGTACTGCTTGGCCATGCCACCCAGCATGCCCGACCTCGGCCACGGGGTGAACCGGGGTTTCAGGCGAAGAGGGCCTGCCCGACGAACTCGCCCGGCCGGACGCCGCGGGGGACCGCCCACAGCCCGGAGCCGATGTGCTGCAGGTACTCGCCCAGCAGGTCGGAGGACGCCATCGCCGTCTGCATGGGGATGTAGTGCGTGGTGGGGTCGGTGACGTAGGCCATGAAGAACAGCCCGGCGGCGAGGCGGCCGAGCTGGGTGCTGCCGTCCACGTAGTTGTAGCCGCGTCGCAGCATCCGGACGCCCCCGTTGTGGTCGGGATGGGCCAGGGCGACGTGCGAGCGCTCGTCAACCAGCGGCGCTCCGCCGCGGCCGGCGACCGTGAAGTCGACGTGAGAGAACTCGCCGCCCCCCGACAACGGGGCACCTTCGGCCTTCGTGCGGCCGATGATGTGCTCCTGCTCGCGCAGGCTGCCGCGGTCCCAGGTCTCGATGTGCATCGCGATCTTCCGCACGACCAGGTAGCTCCCGCCGTCCAGCCACGCGGTCGCCGGATCGGGGGACGGCGCCGTCCACACGTGTGCCTCGATGTTCGCGGTGTCCTCGGCCCGGAGGCTCGCCGTGCCGTCCTTGAAGCCGAACAGGTTGCGCGGCGTGACCTGCGCCTGCGAGGTGGACGACGTCCGGCCGAAACCCAGCTGGGACCAGCGGACGGCCGCCCGTCCGAACGCGATCCGGGTGAGGTTGCGGATGGCGTGCACCGCGACCTGGGGGTCGTTCGAGCAGGCCTGGACGCACAGGTCGCCGTCGCTGCCGTCCGGGTCGAGCTTGTCCCCGGAGAAGTGCGGCAGCCTCGTCAGCGCCGCGGGTTGCCGGGCCCGCAGGCCGAACCGGTCGGTGCCGTCGGTCCCGGTGAACACGGTGGGGCCGAAGCCGAACGTGATCGTCAGGTTCGCCGGGTCGAGCCCGATCGCCTCGCCGGTGTCGTCGGGCGGGGCGTCATAGGGCCCGGTGAGCGGGCCCACGGGTCCGGCGCCCTGTCCGAGGGTGAGCCGGGCAGCGGCGGCCGTCCAGTCCTTCAGCAGCGAGACCAGGTCGTCGCGGGTCGCCGAGGGGAGCAGGTCGAAGGTGGCGAAGTGCAGCCGGTCCTGCGCGGCCGTCGTGATGCCCGCCTGCTTGTCGCCGTGGAAGGGCACGGTGCTCCACGGGGGGCCGGACGCCGCGGCCGCCGGAGCGGACGCCGCCATCGCGCCGGCGCCGGCGAGGGCGAGCGCGCCGCCGG
>JAEVYS010000053.1 GCA_023392635.1 Actinomycetes bacterium
CACCTTCTTGGCGCGCGCGTACTGCTCGGTGACGATGCGGCGGACCTCGCCGTCGATCTCCTGCGCGGTGTGCTCCGAGAAGGTCTGCACCGAGCCCATCTCGCGCCCGAGGAACACCTCTCCTTCCTTCTTGCCGAAGGCGAGCGGGCCCATCTTCTCGCTCATGCCCCACTCGGAGACCATGCTGCGGGCGAGGTTGGTGGCGACCTCGATGTCGTTGCCGGCGCCGGTCGTCTTCTGGCCGAAGGTGATCTCCTCGGCGATGCGTCCGCCCATGAGGATCGCGATCTGGTTCGTCGCGAACTCCTGGTTGATGTTGAGCCGGTCCTCCTGGGGCAGCTGCTGCGTCAGGCCGAGCGCGCGGCCGCGGGGGATGATCGTGACCTTGTGCACCGGGTCGGTGCCCGGGATGATCTTCGCGACGAGCGCGTGGCCGGCCTCGTGGATCGCCGTCGTGCGCTTCTCCTTCTCGGAGATGATCATCGAGCGGCGCTCGGTGCCCATGAGCACCTTGTCCTTCGCGAACTCGAAGTCCTCGATCGCCAGGCGCTCCTTGTTGCGGCGCGCGGCGTAGAGCGCGGCCTCGTTCACCAGGTTCTCGATGTCGGCGCCGGAGAACCCGGGGGTGCCGCGCGCGATCTGGACCAGGTCGACGTTGGGGTCGAGCGGCGTCTTCTTCGTGTGCACCTTGAGGATGCCGAGGCGGCCGTTGAGGTCCGGGCGCGGCACGGTGATGCGGCGGTCGAAGCGGCCCGGGCGCAGCAGCGCCGGGTCGAGCACGTCGGGCCGGTTGGTGGCCGCGATGAGGATCACGCCCTCGTTCGACTCGAAGCCGTCCATCTCGACGAGCAGCTGGTTCAGCGTCTGCTCGCGCTCGTCGTGACCGCCGCCGAGACCCGCGCCGCGGTGGCGACCGACCGCGTCGATCTCGTCGATGAAGATGATGCAGGGGGCGTTCTTCTTGCCCTGCTCGAACAGGTCGCGGACTCTCGACGCGCCGACGCCGACGAACATCTCGACGAAGTCGGAGCCGGAGATGGAGAAGAAGGGCACGCCGGCCTCGCCGGCGACCGCACGGGCGAGCAGGGTCTTGCCGGTGCCGGGCGGCCCGTACAGCAGGACGCCCTTCGGGATCTTGGCGCCGACCGCGGTGAACTTCGCCGGCTCGGAGAGGAACTCGCGGATCTCCTGGAGCTCCTCGATCGCCTCCTCGCACCCGGCGACGTCGTTGAAGGTGGTCTTCGGCGTGTCCTTGCTGGCGAGCTTCGCCTTCGACTTCCCGAAGCCGAGGACGCGGTTGCCGCCACCCTGGACGTTGTTGAACATGACGAAGAAGAGGATGCCGATGATCAGGAACGGGAGCACGCTGAACAGGAAGGTGCTCCACAGGTTCGGCTGGGCGGGCTGGCCGTTCCACGAGTCGAGCGTCCCGGCAGCCTTGCGGGCGTTGAGCTTGGCGATCAGGTCCTCGCTCTGCGTCCCGACCCAGTAGGCGCGGATCTTCTGGGGCGGGTTGTCCCTCGTGGTCACCTTGATCGACTGCTCGCCGTCGGTGAGCACCACTTCCGCCAGGGGGGTGTTGCTGTCGATGAGCGCCACGACGTCGGACGTGGGCTTGTCGGTGTACCCGCCGACGTTGCCGACCGCCTCGAAGATCAGCAGCACGGCGAGAACGCCGAGAACGATCCAGATCAGCGGGGATCGGAGGAACCCTCTAGATTTCATTGCCTGCCTTCGTCGCGAATGCGCTACAGACGCAGACGATACCGGGAAGCGCAACCGGAGCCGGCCGCGCGGGTGCCGCGCAGCTCAGCTGTAGACGTGGGGGGCGAGGATCCCGACGTCGGTCAGTCCGCGGTAGCGACCCGCGTAATCGAGGCCGTAGCCGACCACGAACTGGTTCGGCAGGTCGAAGCCGATGTACTTCACGTCGATCTCAGCCTTCATCGCGTCCGGCTTGCGGAACATGGCCATGATCTCCAGGCTCGCCGGGTTGCGCGACGCGAGGTTCTGCATGAGGTAGGTGAGGGTGAGGCCGGTGTCGATGATGTCCTCCACGACCAGCACGTGCCGGCCGACCAGGTCGGTGGACAGGTCCTTCAGGATGCGCACCACACCCGAGGACTGCGTGCCCATGCCGTAGGAGGAGATCGCCATCCAGTCCATCGCGCAGTCGATGTGCAGCGCCCGGGAGAGGTCGGCCATGACCATGACAGCACCGTTCAGCACGCCGACCAGCAGCGGGTTCAAGCCCTTGTAGTCGCGATCGATCTCGGCGGCCACCTGCGCGAGACGCGCTTCGATGTCGGCCCTGGTGAAGAGGACCTCGGTGAGGTCGCCGGTGATGTCAGCTGAATCCACGCCGCGACCTTACTCCGCCGCGACCACCTCGTCCGCGCCGGTGCGCGACGGTGAAACCCGCAGCCGTCCCCCGGTTCGGTGAACCCGGACGCCCGGCGCCTCGGCCCAGCGTTGCCCGTGCCACGCGGTCACCAGGGCGGCGACCGACTCCAGGTGGGTGGCGGCGAGATCGGTCGCGCCCGCCGCTCGCAGCCAGTCGCGCAGGACGCGCGCCCGCAGCGCCTCGGGAAGCGCGGCGAGCCAGCCGCAGTCGAGCTCCTCGCCGGTCCGGGTGGCGAGCGCCTCGCCGGCCAGGACGTCCAGCAGCTCGGCGTCGGCCCTGAGGAGTCCTGCCGAGCGTGCCAGCGCCTCGGCGATGCCGGGCCCCAGTTCCGCCTCGAGCACCGGCAGCACCCGCTCTCTCACGCGCACGCGGGCGAACCGCTCCTCGCCGTTGTGCGGGTCGAGCCACGGGTCGAGGCCGAGCTCGGCGCAGGCCTCCCGGGTGGTCGCTGCCCGCAGTCCCAGCAGCGGACGGACGAACGGCCCGCGACGTCGCGGCATTCCGGCCAGCGATCGGGCACCCGACCCACGAGCCAGCCCGAGGAGCACCGTTTCGGCCTGGTCGTCGAGGGTGTGGCCCAGCAGTACCGGCTCACCGGCGGCCTCGGCCTCGAGCGCGGCGTAACGGGCGTGGCGGGCCGAGGCCTCGGGGCCGTCCCCGCCTCCGCGCACCGTGACGGTGAGCACGGCGGTGGGCAGCCCGAGCAACGCCACGCGTCCGGCCACGTCGGCCGCGACGCCGGCCGAGCCCGGCTGGAGCCCGTGGTCGACCACGGCTGCCCGCACCGCGAGACCACGCCGGGAGGACACCAGGGACGCGGCCGCGGCGAGGGCGAGGGAGTCCGGGCCGCCGGAACAGGCCACGAGGGCCGGCCCCGCGAGCACAGCCTCCACCGCCTGGACGACCTGGAGAGTGGCCGGGCCGAGCGCCCGCCGAGCCATCAGATCCGGTGCAGCCACAGCTGCGGGTCGTGGATCTCCTGCAGGGTCGGCAGCAGGCCGGGCGCCTCCAGGCTGCGGTTCAGGGTCGCGACGCCGGCGGCGTCGATCACCTGGCGGCAGAACGCGGCCCCGTCCCGGTACTGCTCGCGCTTGAGGTCGAACCCGAGCAGGCGTCGCACCCACGAGCCCCAGCCCTGCTGGTCGCGCCGGGCCTCGAAGGACCGACGGATCGACGGGTAGCTCGGCACCACGGTGGTGCCGACCCGGTCCATCATCACGTCCGCGTGGCCCTCCATCAGCGACATCACAGCGGTCACCTGGTCGAAGGCCTCCCGCTGCGCGGGATTGGTGATCAGGTCCCGAACGCTGGTCGGGCGGCCGGCCCGCGGCCACCCGAAGCGCAGTTCCTCCCCTTCGAGCAGCTCGCTGAACAGGCCGAGGAGGTGTGCCCGCAGCCACGGCGCGTGCCCGAACTGGAAGCGGTGCGTCTCCTCGTGCAGGCAGACCCACAGCCGGAAGTCGGACGGCTGCACGTGCAGTTGCCGCTCGACGGTCACGATGTTGGGCGCGACGAGCAGCAGGCGCGGCGCGTCGAAGAAGGGGTCGAACTGGCCGAGAATCCGGGTGGCGACGAGGGCGAAGACACCACCGGCCTGCGCACCCAGCGCGGTCGCCCGGGCAGCGGTGAGTGCCGAGTCCGCCGTGCCGGCGCCGACCCCGGTGAGCATGGTCCTCGCCGACTGGCACACCGCCGACACCCAGCTGGCGCGGTCGACCACCAGCACTTCGGCGGGGGCAGGTCGTTCGAGCTCGGTGACCTCGGCCACGAACGCCGTGGCGCGGGACGCCGCGTCCCGCAGCTCGGCGACGACGTCGGCGATCGCCGGAGCGCCCAGGTCCGGGCCCGGGTGCACGAGTGCACGACCGGTGCGGGCGGCGACGTCCCAGTCGATGGCGGGCAGCTGCTCCATGACTCCACCCTACGGCCGTGGCCGAGCCCCCACCGTGGCGACGGCCGATGCCGCACGCTCAGTTGCAGCCGCAGCGGACCACGGTGGCAACCGTGCGGTCGAGCCAGTCGTAGCCCGTGTCCTGCCCCGCGACGCGGTTCCCGACGACGGCGAACACCACGCGTGCGCCGTCCTTCGTCGTGAGGTAACCGGCGAGTGCGCCCACGCCGGCAAGCGTTCCCGACTTGGCGTGCACGTTGCCGCGCGCGATCCTCTCGACCGGGTCGTTGAACCTGCCCTTCAGCGTGCCGGACCTCCCGGCCACCGGGAGCCCCGCGGCCACGGCGGACAGCCTCGGGGTCGTCAGTGAGAGCGCGACGGCGTGAGCGAGCACGTCCGGCGTGACGCGGGAGCGGTTCGACAACCCGCTGCCGTCGACGAGGCGCATCCCCGGCGACCACAGCTGGTGGTCCTTCAGCCAGGACTCCATCGCCGTTGCGGCACCGCCGAAGCTGGGGTCGGCGCCCACAGCCAGCGCGAACTGGCGCGCCAGTACCTCGGCGGCGAGGTTGTCGCTCAGCGACAGGGTGCGGGCGATGATGCTGCTCAGCGGCGCGGACGCCACGCTGGCGACGACGCCGGCGTCCGGCCGGGCGGTCTGCGCCCCCACGACGGTGACGCGGAACCCGGCTGCCTGGAGCCGCCGGGCGAAGTCCGCCGTCGCGGTGCGAGCCGGCGTGGCGTCCGCCCTCCACGCGTTGAAGCGACCCTCGCCGACCATGAGCGGGCTGACCCGCGCGACGTAGGTGCGCCAGGAGTTCTTCCAATTCGGGTTGAAGTCCGGCCCGGAGAACAGCCCGTCGTCGTACCCCAGGCGCACCCTGGTGATCCCCGACGCACCGAGGGCGGCGGCGGTCCTGGCGGCGAGGGCCTGCAGCGAGGCAGGCTTGGCCGGGGACTTCGACGCCTTGTCGGTGAGCAGCGGGTCGCCGCCCCCGACGAGTACCAGGCGTCCCTTCGACGGGCTGACCACGGTGGTGGTGAACGTGTGGTCGGCGCCGAGGGCATCCAGCACGGCGAGGCTGGTGAGCAGCTTGAGGCTGGACGCGGGCACCAGCGGCAGGTCGGCCTTGCGCCCGGTGATCTCGGCACCGGTGTCGGTGAGGATGCTCACCCCGCTGGTGCCGATGCCCTCGCGTGAGACCTTCGCCAGGCGGGCCAGCACCCTTGCGGCCTCGGGTGGTGGCGCGGGGGTCGGAGCCGGGGAGGCCGCCGTCGAGCTCACCGCGGCCGTCGGCGTGCCGGACCCGACGACGTCGGGCGGGTTCGCGGTGGCCGTCGTGCAGGCGGTGAGCAGGGCCAGGCCGAGGGTGGTGGACAGCGCTCTGGCAAGCCGGGCGCACCCCGTCGAAGGGCAGGACGGCCACCTTGATCGGCCGGCCGCAGGCGATAGGCTCGGCTCAGACATCGAGCACCCATGATGACAGAGAGGCCGATATCGTGCAGGACCGCCCCAGCTTCGCCCGCCCAAAGATTCAGCCCAGCCTGCACTTCGACGTCACGATCGAGATCCCGAAGGGCACCAAGAACAAGTACGAGATGGACCACCACACGGGGCGGATCCGTCTCGACCGCACCCTGTTCACCTCCACGCAGTACCCGAACGACTACGGCTTCATCGAGGGCACGCTCGGTCAGGACGGTGACCCGCTGGACGCCATGGTGCTCGTCCCGGAGGCCACCTTCCCGGGCGCGCTCATCGAGTGCCGCGCGATCGGCATGTTCCGGATGAAGGACGAGATGGGCGGCGACGACAAGGTGCTCTGCATCCCGGTCGCCGACCAGCGGCAGAACAACCTCAAGGAACTCACCGACCTTCCCAACCTCACCCTGCTCGAGATCGAGCACTTCTTCAGCGTCTACAAGGACCTCGAGCCCGGCAAGTCGGTGGAGGGAGCGGTCTGGGTGGGGCACTCGGAGGCGGAGGTCGAGATCCGGGCCAGCTGGGAGCGCGCCCGCGGCACCTCCTACGAGAACGAGTTCACCAGGGAATGAGTTCGACGAGCTAGATGGCGATCCGTGGCGAGCCCAAGGCACACCGGCTGTACCTCCTGCGCCACGCGGACGCGGCCAGCGTCGGGACCGACTGGCGCGACGTCACCCGCGAACTGACCCCGAAGGGACGGGCGCAGGCGCGCGCGGTCGGTGACCTGCTCGCCTCCCAGCGGATCGACCTGGTGCTGTGCTCGTCCGCGACCCGGGCTCGCCAGACCACAGAACTGCTCCACATGCAGGCCCCCGTCCGGTACCTCGACCGGCTGTACAACGCCGGCACGCGGCAGTTGCTGGCGGAGCTGACCGGCGTGGAGGACCAACTACGCACGGTCCTCGTCGTCGGGCACGCACCCGGCATTCCCGCCCTCGCCGAGAACCTCGCGGACCGGCGCCACTCCAATCCGGAGGCGCTGGCGCTGATCAGGTACAACTATCCTCCCGCGACGCTCGTCGGCCTGGAGTTCTACGGCGGCTGGTCTGCCCTGGCCGAGGCGCGTCTCTTCACCGCACGCCACCCCTGAGGGTGCCCGCCCACCGGGACGATCAGGCCAGGGAGAGGAAGAGCTTCTCCAGTGAGGAGGTGTCGACACCGTCCCCGGACGGGTCCTCGGTGAGGCACTGGCGCAGGCCGGCGGCGATCACGGCGAACCCGGCCCGGTCGAGGGCCTTCGACACCGCGGCCAGCTGCGTGACGACGTCCTTGCAGTCGCGTCCCTCTTCGATCATCCGGACGATCCCGCCGATCTGGCCCTGCGCACGCTTCAGGCGCTTGATGACGCCGCTGAGCTCGTCGGTGTCGAGGTGCATGGGGGTCCCTTCGGCGTTCCTGATCAACGAGATCATACCCGCCGGAGTATGGGCGGCGGGGCTCATGGCGCCGGTTCGGCGACCTGCTCCGCCAGTTCGGCGCGGACCGCGTCCATGTCCGCTGCACGCACCGCGCCGATCAGCTCCTCGAGTGCGCCGGCCGGCATGGCACCGGGCTGGGCGTACACCAGGATGCCCTCGCGGAAGACCATCAGGGTCGGGATGGACGTGATGTGCGCGGCCGCCGCGAGTTCCCGCTCGGCCTCGGTGTCGACCTTCCCGAAGACCAGGTCGGGATGCAGCTGCGAGGCGGCGTCAAAGATCGGCGCGAACATCCGGCAGGGCTGGCACCAGCCCGCCCAGAAGTCGACGAGCACGATGTCGTTCTCCATCACCGTCTGCTCGAAGTTGGCGGCGGTCAGGGTCGCAGTGGCCATTCACACTCCTTGTTTCTATACCCCCTAGGGTATCACGGACGATCCGTCACGGCCGACCCTTCGACGAGCCGCCGCCGCGGGAGCACCAGCTTGTCACGTCACGGCCGCCAACTCGATCCAGAACGTCGAGCCTTCGCCGAGCGCCGATTCCACGCCGTAGCGTCCGTTGTGGGCGGCCACGATCGCAGCCACGATCGCCAGTCCGAGTCCCGAGCCGCGCGGGCCGGCCGCGCGGACCCGGTAGAAGCGGTCGAAGACACGGGGCAGCTCGTCTGCGCTGATCCCCCGGCCCCGGTCGCTCACCTGCGCGCGCACCACCGGACCCCGTGCGTCAGCGGACAGCACGAGGGGCGACCCGTCCGGGGAGTACTTCACGGCGTTCGCCACGAGCGCCGTCAGCGCCTGCGAGATGCGGTCGTGATCCGCGAGGACCACGGCGTCGCCGGACCGGTTCACCGTCACCTCGCGGTCGGGGGTGCGGACCCGGAGGTCGGCGGCGATGTCCTCGAGTACGTCCCCCAGGTCGAGCGGACGCACCTGGAGCGCTGCGCCGTCGCTGAGCGCGGTGAGGTCGATCAGGTCGTCGACGATCCGCCCCATGCGGGTGGCCTCGGCGTTGATGCGGCCCATCGCGTCCGCCACCTGCTCCTCGGAGGCCAGGCCACCCTGCGCATACAGCGCGGAGTAGCCGCGCAGGGTGGTCAAGGGGGTACGCAGCTCGTGGCTGGCGTCGGCGACGAAGCGCCGCAACTGCTCCTGGCCGGCGGCCGTGGTGGCCACCATGGCGTTGAACGCGGTCCCCAGGCGACCTGCCTCCGTGCCGGGACCCGTGGTCTCGACCAGGACCGGTGCGCGTCCACCGGTCGCGGTGACCTGCTCGGCAGCGGCGGTGATGCGGGCGATGGGGCGCAGCCCGAGCCGCTCCACCCAGTAACCGGCCAGCAGGGCGATCGCGGCGACGGCCAGCCAGGCCAGTGCCAGCGCGGCCACCAGGCGGCGCGACGCCGCCTCGACGGCGTCCATCGACAAGGCCACGACCGCTGAGCGCTGGCCGAGCGGTGCCTCCACCAGCCGGACGCGCACGTCGTCGGCCCCGGTGGTGGCCCGGGTGACCGGCCCTGCGTCCAACTCGTTGCCGAGCAGCACCGGCAGCAGGCCCGGTACCTGGTCGGGCGCGAGCACGGTGGTCACCGTGCCGTTGCGCTTGCGCACCCCCACGTAGACGTCGGTGAGGAGGTCCGCAGCGGCGCCGGTGCCTGCCTCCGCCCGGGCGGAGACGGCAATGAGTGCCCTGGTGTTCGCCGCGAGCGCGTGCAGCCGGTCGTCGAGCTGCGAGAGCAGGTAGGCGCGCTGGACGAGGGCCACCCCGGCGAACGCCAGAGCCATCACGAGGAGCAGCGCGGAAACGGCGACGACGAGCCGGCGACGGAGGCTCATGAGGGCTCCCGCACCGAGTAGCCGACGCCGCGGATGGTGTGGATGAGCCGCGGGCCCTCCGCGTCCACCTTCTTGCGCAGGCTCGAGATGAAGGACTCGATGATCGCCGACTCCCCGCCGAAGTCGTAGTGCCACACCCGATCAAGGATCTGGCTGCGGGTGACCACCCGTCCGGCGTTCGCCATCAGGCAGGCGAGCAGCCGGAACTCCGTGGCGGACAGCGCGGCCTCGCGACCGCCCCGCCAGACCCGATGGGCATCGGCGTCGAGCACGAGGTCGGCGACCTGCCAGCGGGTCGGCGCGTCCGACTGGCCACGACGCCGCAGCACCACCTGCACCCGGGCGACCAGCTCCTCGAGGGCGAACGGCTTCACCACGTAGTCGTCGCCGCCGGAGGTGAGCCCGCGCACCCGGTCACCGGTGGTGCCCCGTGCGGTGAGGAAGATCACCGCGGCCCGGCTGCCCGCGGCCCGCAGCCGGCGCAGCACCTCATAGCCGTCGATATCGGGCAGCTGGATGTCGAGCACGACCACCTGCGGGTCCAGGGTCGCCGCCGCGGCCAGCGCGGCGGACCCGGTCGCCGCCGACTCCACCGTGTAGCCCTGCAGGCGCAGCGCGGCCCCCACCAGGAAGGAGATGTTGTCCTCGTCGTCCACCACGAGGACGCGCGGCGCGGTTGTGTCCACGCGTACAAGATGCCAGCAACCGGGAGGCGCCCTGGACGAACGCGCGCCGGCTTCCAGCAGATCTCCAGCTTTCGCTCACGTGGGTTCCAGCGCACGGCGCCAGAGTCGGGGACACCAAGCACCTCGAAGGGGGAAGCCATGAAGCACGTCCACACCGTCGCCGTCGGCGCCGCGGCCCTGGCCACCGCCGGCGTCCTGTTCGCCACGACCGCCGCCGCCGACCCGACCGAACCGGCACCCACCCCGTCGGTGACCCCCGCGGAAGGACGCACAGCCACCCTCGGACGGGGGGCCGGGTTCGCGTGGTTCTACGGCGCGCTGACCGACGTGCAACGACAATGCCTGGCCGACGCCCGGCTCCAGCGGCCACAGGGCAGGCTGACCGACGAGCAGCGCGCCGACCTCGCGCGACAGGTGCAGGCAGCCCTGGGCGGGTGCGGCGTGGAGCTCCCGCCGCGCGTCGCCGACCGTCCCCGCCTGGGGTTCGCGTGGGCGTCCCTGACCGCGCAGCAGCAACGCTGCCTGGCCGAGACGAAGCTCACCCGGCCGCTCGGGAGGCTCACCGACGCCCAGCGGGAGGCGGTGAAGCAGTCTGTCCACGACGCGGTGGCCGCGTGCCGCTGACCGTCAACGGTCCGGGACGCGGGCGTGTGATGAACGCGCTCTCAGGGTGTGCACAATTGCGTAGCACGCTGGCACGCACCACCTGAGGAGTTTCATGCACCACCGTTTCCTGATCGTCGGCTACGGGACGATGGGGCTCGCCCACATCAAGAACCTCACCGCGCTCGGGATCGAGGTCGCCGGCATCGTGGACGTCGACCCCGCCGCCAACGAGGAGGCGGCCGCCGCCGGGCTGCACGTGTACGCCGACCTCGCCGAAGGGCTGGCCGACCCGAGCGTGGACTTCGTCCTCATCTGCACCCCGAACGAGGTGCACTGCCCGATCGCACTGGCCGCCCTTGCCGCCGGCAAGCACGTGATCACCGAGAAGCCGGCGATGCTGTGCACGGCGGAGATCGAGCAGGTCGAGGCAGCGGCCCGGGAGGCGGGCCGGCAGTTCATCGTCCACCAGAACCGCCGCTGGGACGAGGGCTACCTGGTCGTGAAGAAGCTCTACGACGAGCAGGCGCTGGGCGAGGTCACCTTCATCGAGAGTCGCATCGACGGCTCGCGGGGCATCCCCGGCGACTGGCGCCGCGACGCCACCCGGGGCGGTGGCATGGTGCTCGACTGGGGCGTCCACCTGTTCGACCGGCTGCTGCTGATGGTGCCGGCCCCGGTGAAGACGGTGTACGGCCGCCTCAGCTACTCCCTCGGGGCGCCGGTCGAGGACGGGTTCACCGCCTGGATCACGTTCGCCAACGGCGTCGAGGCGCAGGTGGCGTGCACCACCGACAACTACTCCCCGGGGCCGATGTTCCGGCTGACCGGCAAGCGCGGGACGGCCACCGTCGACGACTGGGACCTGAACGGCAGGATCGTGCGTCGCGTCGACGAGGTCGAGCCGGACGCGACCCCGATCGCCGCCGGGCAGGGAATGACGAAGACCATGGCCCCACGCCTCGTCGACTACAAGGTCGCCCGGGTCCAGGACAACGTTGAGGTGCTGCCGCTGCCCCGCGTCCCCTCCGACATCAACGACTTCTACCGCAACGCCCTCTCCGCCGCCGAGGGGAAGGCTGAGAAGGCCATCTCCACCGCGTCCGTGCTGCGCTGCATGCGCGTCCTCGAGGCTGTGAAGGAGTCGCACGCCACCGACAGCGTCATCGACCTGTCCGCGACCGACACCTACATCGCCTCCTGACCGCACGGCGTTGCGCTGCGCCGTCCCGGGAGCCGGTGGACCGAGTTGGGAACCGTCCCCAGTGCGTCAGACGTCGCCGATCAGCGGACGGAGGGTGCCGTAGGCGATGCGGAGGCCCTCCACAACCTTCTCGGGGGTGCCGCCCCAGACCGGGTCCTCGTGCTCGACCGAGACCGTCCCGGTGAAGCCCACCTCGTAGAGGCGGTCGACCACGCGCGTCCAGTCGACCACACCCCGCCCGGGGACGCGGTAGCGCCACCAGCCCATGTGCCAGGGGTTGTCGCCCTTCATCACGGCGCCGTAGTAGCCGTAGTGGTTGCGGCGGTCGGCGAAGATCTCCACGTCCTTCGCCTGCACGTGGACGATGTACTTCGCGAACGGCCGCAGCGTCTCCACCGGGTCGATCCCGATCCAGGCCAGGTGCGAGGGGTCCCAGTTGAGGTACAGGCCCAGTTTGTTCGCCATCCACTCCCACAGCTCGGGCGAGTAGGCGATGTTGCCGGGGTAGCCGTCGGGATGCCAGCCCTCCATCACGCAGTTCTCGATCATCAGCTTCACGCCCCGCTCGCCGGCGTAGTCGACGAGTTCGGGGAAGATCCGTTCGGCCTCGGCCATGTTGGCCAGCACCGAGGTGCCGGGGTCACGGCCCAGGAAGGTGCCCATGTACGGGACCCCCAGCGACTGCGCCACGTCGATGCACCGCAACAGGTGCGTGCGGATCTCCTCCCGCCGGTCGAGGTCGCCGGTCAGGTTGTTCTCGTAGTAGCCCAGCGATGAGATCTCCAGGCCGGTGCGGTCCAGCAGGGCCCTGACCCGGTCGACGTCCGCCCCGCTCCAGGTCGCGACGGGCAGGTGCGGGGCCTCGAAGTCACGGCCGGGCCGGGCGGGCCACGCCGCGACCTCCAGGCACTGGTAGCCCTGGGCGGACGCGTAGTCGGCCACCCGCTCCAGCGACCACGAGGGCAGGCAAGCGGTGAAGAATCCGAGCTTCATGTCTCTCCTTGGATCGGGTGTGGAGGGCGGACGCAGGGTTCCGCCCTCCACAGTCTCAGCGGAGCGTCAGCGGTGTCCAACCGTCCGGCAGCGGTCGCACCGCTGGGGCTGTCGAGGTGATCCCCACCGTCCGGCCCGACGCGATCGACTCCTCGACCGCCAGCATCACGTCGAGGACGTGGTAGGCGAGTTCCCCGCTGGCCCGCGGAGCGGTGCCATCGGCGAGCGAGCGGACCAGGTCGACCACTCCGATCCCTCGGCCGTTGCCCGCCTCGTCGACCTCGAGTTCGGACGCCACCTCGCCGCCGACGTGGGTGCGCACGGTGCCGTCGAAGCGGTTCGGATCAGGCGCGACGATGGTGCCCGCGGTGCCCTGGAACTCCAGGACGCCGGCGCGGGCCTGCCCCGAGTCGAACGAGTACAGGCACACCGAGGACGCGCCGGAGGCATGCTGAAGCAGGACGTTCGCCGTGGTCGGCACAGTGACCTCGAAGTCGGTGCCCGCGCGCGGACCGGCCATGATCGTCCGCACGTCGCGCGCCCGGCCGCCGGCCGCGGTCACGGACGTCACCGGGCCCAGACCCAGGACCAGCGACGTGAAGTAGTACGGGCCGATGTCGAGCACCGGCCCGCCGCCGGTCTGGAACAGGAATTCCGGGTCCGGGTGCCAGCGGTCCGGCCCCGGCCCCTGCATGATCGCCAACCCTGCCATCGGGCGGCCGATCGCTCCGTCGTGCACCGAGCGCAGGGCTGCCTGCATTCCGGGACCGAGGACGGTGTCCGGAGCGCAGCACACGACGACGTTGCGTGACGCCGCCTCGTCCAGCAGGGCACGCGCCGCCGCGCGGTCGAGCCCGAGCGGCTTCTCGCTCCAGACGTGCTTGCCCGCCCGGACGGCCTGCAGGGACACGTCGAGGTGTACCTCCGGCGGGGTGATGTTGACGACGACGGCTACCTCGGGATTGTCGAAGACCACCTCGGCGCCGCCGTAGGTCTCCACCCCGAACTTCGCCGCCTGGTCGCGGGCACGCTCGACGATGATGTCGTCGATCGCGACCACCGTCACCTCCGGGTAGGTGGTGAGGTTGGTGAGGTACTGGGTGGAGATGTTCCCCGCGCCGACCAGGCCGATCCCGACCGGCATCACCGCGCCTTGAGGTAGTCGATGCTCTGCCGCACCTCATCGATCGGGTCGATGGCCGCGTAGTCGAACTCGACGACCAGGGTGCGGTTGGGCGACACGTCCAGGATGGGCGGCAGGTCGACCAGGCCGGTACCCAGCACCACGTTGGCCGCACCACTGCGGGACGGCTGCAGCGGGCCGTCCTTGATGTGCAGGTGGGTGATCCGGTCGCCGTACTGCTCCAGCAGCGCAGGCACGTCCCGGCCACCGGCGGTGGCCCAGTAGGTGTCCACCTCGAGCCTGGTGCGCTCGTCGAGCAGCGAGACGAAGTAGTCGTAGGCGGGGACGCCGTCGACGTCGGGGGCGAGGAACTCCCAGTCGTGGTTGTGGTAGCCCAGCGTGATGCCGGCCTCGGCGAACCGGTCGACCAGGGCGTTCAGGCCGTCGGCGAGCTCGGCGATGCCGGCCGCGTCCTGCCACTTCTCCGGCTCCCAGAACGGCTGGAACACCGAGCTGACGCCGAGCTTGGTGGCGGCGGCGAGAACCTTGTCAGGATCGGCGAGCACCCCGGCGTGGGCACTGCCGGCCTTGAGCCCGTGGGACGCCAGCGCCTCCGGGAGCCAGTCGAAGTGCTCGATGCCGAACGGCTCGACCTCGTCCAGCCCCATGGTGGCCAGGGCGGCCAGGGTGGCCTCGCGGTCGGACTCGAACTGATCCCGCAGGGTGTAAAGCTGGATACTCACTGTGGCCACAATGCCTCCTGTAGATAGAATGACAGCGCTCTCACCGTACCGCGATGTTGCGGCTCCAGCGAGGCTTCGCGCCGATTGCTGATCTGCTACCCCCGCGGTATCCGCACAGCACAAGAAACGACAGGAGAGATTGTGAGCAAGTTCCGGGTGGGCATTATCGGAGTCGGCTTCATCGGCACCCTCAAGCACCTCGAAGGCCTGGCGGGCAACGCCGACCTGTGCGACGTGGTGGCGATCTGCGACCTCGACCTCAGCCGCGCCGAGAAGGCGAAGGCGAAGTACGGCAGCGCTGACTCCTACGTCACCACCGACTACCGGGAGGTGCTGGCGGACGCCAGCATCGACGTGGTCTACGTGTGCACCTGGAACGTCAGCCACTGCGAGATCACCTGCGCCGCGCTCGAGGCCGGCAAGCACGTGATGTGCGAGAAGCCGATGGCGGTCACGGGCGAGGACGCCCGCAAGATGGTGGAGACCGCGCGGCGCACGGGCAAGAAGCTGACCATCGGCTACCAGAACCGGCTGCGGCAGGACGCGCAGTTCATCCGCGGTGCGGTGGACGCCGGCGAGCTGGGCGAGATCTACGTGGCCAAGGCGCACGCCGTCCGCCGTCGCGGCGTCCCGACCTGGGGCGTGTTCACCGACAAGGAGAAGCAGGGCGGCGGCCCGCTGATCGACATCGGCACCCACGCGCTCGACCTGGCCCTGTGGTACATGGGCAACTACGAGGTCGAATCCGTGACGGGCTCGGTCTACGAGAAGCTGCGCGACAAGCCCGAGGGCAACCCCGGCGGCGGCTGGGACCCGGCGACCTTCAGCGTGGAGGACTCGGCGTTCGGCTACATCCGCCTGAAGAACGGTGCGACCATCTTCCTCGAGGCCGCGTGGGCCCTGAACGTCAAGGACCCGCGCGAGGCTGCCGTCACCCTCATCGGCACCGACGGCGGCGCGGAGATCGAGCACCACGGCAAGGGCTACGAGGCCAGCCTCAACAAGGTGCTGGCCGGCCGCATGGTCGTCTCCGAGCCGAACGCCAGCAGCCCGGGTTCCGAGGGCTTCACCGCCCTCGGCACGGCGGAGACCAAGCAGTGGCTCGAAGCCCTTCGCGACGGCACCGACCCGGTCGTGCTGCCCGAGCAGGCCTGCGTCGTCACCGAGATCCTCGAGGCCATCTACGCCTCGTCGGCCTCCGGCGAGCCGGTCCGGTTCTGAGCGGCGGGGAGGAGAACGAGATGTCTCGTCCGGTGACGTTGTTCACGGGCCAGTGGGCGGATCTGCCGTTCGAGCAGATGTGCTCCTACGCCTCGGAGTGGGGCTATGACGGACTGGAGATCGCCTGCTGGGGCGACCACCTGGACGTGTACCGGGCGGCGGAGGACGACGCCTACGTAGCGGAGAAGAAGGCGGTACTGGAGAAGTACGGACTCGGGGTCTGGGCCATCTCCAACCACCTCAAGGGCCAGGCGGTCTGTGACGACCCGATCGACTTCCGGCACCGCGACATGGTGTCGGACCGCGTGTGGGGCGACGGCGATGCCGAGGGGGTCAGGCAGCGGGCGGCGGAGGAGATGAAGCTCACCGCGATCGCGGCCCGCAAGCTCGGGGTGGACACCGTGGTGGGGTTCACCGGCTCGAAGATCTGGCCGTACGTGGCGATGTTCCCGCCGGTGCCCGACAGCGTGATCGAGGCCGGCTACACCGACTTCGCGGACCGGTGGAACCCGATCCTGGACGTGTTCGACAGCGAAGGGGTGAAGTTCGCCCACGAGGTCCACCCCTCGGAGATCGCCTACGACTACTGGTCGACCGTCCTCACCCTGGACGCGATCAACCACCGGGAGGCGTTCGGCCTGAACTGGGACCCCTCCCACATGATGTGGCAGCAGATCGACCCGGTCGGGTTCCTGGTCGACTTCGCCGACCGGATCTACCACGTCGACTGCAAGGACACCAAGATGGCGACCGGCAACGGCCGCAACGGGCGCATGGGCTCCCACCTGCCGTGGGCCGATCCCCGCCGCGGCTGGACCTTCGTGTCCACCGGCAACGGCGACGTCCCCTGGCAGTCCTGCTTCCGCGCCCTCAACGCGATCGGCTACACCGGCCCGATCAGCATCGAGTGGGAGGACGCCGGCATGGACCGCCTGCGCGGCGCCAAGGAGGCGCTGGACTACGTCCGCGCCAACCTCTTCGACCCGCCCGCCAGCAGCTTCGACGCCGCCTTCAGCACCCAGAAGCAGCCGGGCGAGTAGCCCCGGGAGCAGAAACGGCAGGTGCCGGGCCCCTTGCGGGACCCGGCACCTGTTGTCTGTGCGAGACGATCAGCCCTTGGTGAGCGGGCCGAGGGTCTTGTCGTTGGCGTACACCGTGGCGGCGTTGTCCTTGGTCACGATGACCGGCGGGATCAGGAAGGACGGGACGACCTTCACACCGTTGTTGTAGGACTTCTCGTCGTTGACCTCGGGCTTGCCACCGGACTGCAGGGCCTGGACCATCTTGATGGACTGGGCAACCAGCAGGTTGGTGTCCTTGAAGATGGTCGAGTACTGCTTGCCGGCCATGATCGACTTCACCGACTCCACCTCGGAGTCCTGGCCGGTGACCACCGGCAGCGGCTTGTTGGCGGCCTCCACCGAAGCCATGGCCGCGCGGGCCAGGGTGTCGTTCGGGGAGAGGATGCCGTCGAGGTCGGCCTTCTGGTAGAAGCCGGACAGCACGGTGTCCATGCGCTTCTGCGCGTTCTCGGCCTTCCAGCCCTGGGTGACGACCTGCTGGAAGCTGGTCTGCTTCGACAGGACGGTCAGGGTGCCGTCATCGATCTTCGGCTGCAGGACGCTCATGGCGCCGTCGAAGAACACCTTCGCGTTGTTGTCGTCGGGCGAACCGGCGAGCAGCTCGATGTTCCACTTCTTCTTGTCGCCCTTGCGGGCGGCGAGGCCGTCGAGCAGGGCCTGGCCCTGGAGCTGGCCGACCTTGTAGTTGTCGAAGGCGACGTAGTAGTCGACATCCGGGGTGTTGGTGAGCAGGCGGTCGTACGCGATCACCGTGATGCCGGCCTGCTTGGCCGCGGCGAGCTGGGTGCCCAGCTGGGAGCCGTCGATGGCGCCGACGATCAGGACCTTGGCGCCCTTCTCGATCATGGCGGTGATCTGGTTCTGCTGCTCAGTCACGCCGCCGTTGGCGAACTGCACGGTGCCCTTGAAGCCGGCCTGGGTCAGGCCGTCGTTGAACAGCTGCTCGGCGAGTACCCAGTTCTCCGACGTCTTCTGCGGCATGGCGACGCCGATGACCGCATCCTTGGCGAAACCGGCGGCTGCGCCGGAGCCACTGCCACTCGCGGCCGGGGTCTCGGTGCGTCCCCCGCCACAACCGGTCAGAGCCAGAGCGCCCGCGGCCGCGAGCACAACCGCGGCCTTAGCGAACTTCTTCATCCCTACCTCTTTCTTGTTCCGGTAGCCAACCTGGCTCTCCGGTCCGCCCGGCCGCCCTGCGCGGTCGGGAAGTCTTCGTGGGTGGTCCGGGCGTCAGCGCAGCTCGCCCGGGTTGGCCGCCTGCTCCTCGAGCAGGGCGGTGTCGGTGGGCGTGGTCTCCGCGACCTTGCCCTGCTTGGAGAACAGGCCCGTGATCGAGGCCTGGCCCTGCCGCTTCTGCCACACGTCGAGGGCGACCGCGGCGAGCAGCACCGCGCCCTTGATCATCTGGGTGACGTCGGAGCCGGCGCTCATCAGCTGCAGGCCGTTGTTCAGCACGGCCATCACCAGGCCACCGATGATCGACCCGATCACCGTGCCGACACCGCCGGAGACCGCGGCGCCACCGATGAACACGGCGGCGATCGCGTCGAGCTCCCAGCCGACGCCGTCGAACGGGCCGGACGCGGTGGAGCGGCCGACGAACATGATGCCGGCGAACGCCGAGAGCACCGACATGTTCAGCATGACCAGGAAGTACGTCTTGCGGGTGTTGACGCCGGACAGTTCCGCGGCCAGCCGGTTGCCGCCGACGGCGTAGATGTGGCGTCCGGTGACGGTGCGCTGGGTGATGAAGCTGTAGATGATCACCAGGACGACCAGGACCAGGCCCGGCACCGGGAAGGACGAGCCCGGACGGCCCGTGCCGAACATCCAGGTCAGCCAGCCGACCACGACCACCAGCAGCGCGATGCGGGTCATCGTCACCCAGAACGGGGGCACCTCGGCCTTGATCCTGATCAGGGCCTGCCGCTGGCGCAGCTGCAGCCACACCAGGGCCGCGATCGTCAGCAGGCCGAGCAGCAAGGTGGAGTTGTTCATGCCCGTGTTGGGCCCCCACTCGGGCAGGTAGCCGTTGCCGAGGAACTGGAAGTCCTTGGGCACCGGGACGGTCAGGCTCTTGCCGACGAACTGGTTGGCCCCGCGGAAGAACATGTAACCGGCCAGGGTCACGATGAAGCCGGGGATGCCCATGTAGGCGACCCAGAAGCCCTGGATCGCGCCGCAGATGGCGCCGATCACCAGGCCCAGCAGGATGCCGGCCCACCACGGGATGCCCCAGTCACGCATAGCGATGGCCACGACGATGCCGACGAAGGCAGCCACGGAGCCCACCGAGAGGTCGATGTGGCCGATCACGATGACCATCACCATGCCGATGGCCAGCACGAGCACGTAGCTGTTGCCGTTCAGCAGGTTCATCATGTTCGTCGGCGTGATCACCAGGCCGCCGGTCATCAGGTGGAAGAAGATCGCCAGAGCCACCAGCACGAACAGCATGCCGAACTGGCGCAGGCTGCCACCGAACAGATTCTTCAGAGCTTCCATGTCTATCCCCCTGGCCTCAGGCCGCGTTCTTGCTGGTGTTCGGAATGAGCGTCATCAGGCGCATCAGGTTCTCCTGGGTGGCCTCGGCCACGTCGAGGCAGCCGGTGATCGCGCCCTGGCTGACCGTGTAGATGCGGTCGCACGTGCCGAGAAGTTCGGGCAGCTCGGAGCTGATCATCATGATCGCCTTGCCCTGGTCGGCGAGCGCGTTCATGATTCCGTACATCTCGTACTTGGCGCCGACGTCGATGCCGCGGGTCGGCTCGTCGAGGATCAGCACCTCGGGCTCGGTGAACAGCCACTTCGCGACCACCACCTTCTGCTGGTTGCCGCCCGACAGCTTGATCACCCCCTCGTTGACCGTGGGCGTCTTGATCCGCAGTTCCCTGCGGTACTTCTCGGCTGCGGTGAACTCGGCGTTGCGGTCGACCACCCCGTTGGGCGAGATCTGCTGCAACTCCGCGGACACCACCGTGGTGCGGATGTCATCCAGCAGGTTCAGCCCCAGCACCTTGCGGTCCTCGGTGACGTAGGCGATGCCGAGCTCGATGGCCTGCTCGACGTTCCTCGGCGCGATCTCCTTGCCGTCCAGGAAGATCTGCCCCTTCTGGTAGACGCCGTAGGACCGTCCGAACAGCGAGCGGGCCAGCTCGGTGCGTCCGGCGCCCATCAGTCCCGCGAACCCGACGATCTCACCCCGCCGGATGTGGAAGCTCGATCCCTTGCAGACGAGCCGGTCGGTGATCTCGGGGTGGCGGATCGTCCAGTCCTTCACCTCGAACATGACCTCGCCGATGTGCGGGGTGTGGTCCGGGTAGCGGGACGTGAGCTCCCGCCCGACCATGCCGCGGATCAGCCGGTCCTCGTCGACCCGCTCGCCCTCGGGCACCTCGATCGTCTCCACGCTCTTGCCGTCGCGGATGATCGTGATCGAGTCGGCGATGGCTGCGATCTCGTTCAGCTTGTGGCTGATCATGATGCAGGTGATGCCGTGGCTCTTGAACTCCCTGATCAGGTCCAGCAGGTGTGCCGAGTCGGTCTCGTTGAGCGCGGCGGTGGGCTCGTCGAGGATCAGCAGCTTCACGTCCTTGCTGATCGCCTTGGCGATCTCGACCAGCTGCTGCTTGCCCACGCCGATGCTCTTGATCTGCGTGTCGGGGTCGTCCTGCAGGCCCACGCGGGCCATCAGCTCACGCGCGCGCTGGCGCGCCTGGACCCAGTCCACGCCGAACCGTCCCCTGACCTCGTTGCCGAGGAAGATGTTCTCCGTGATGGACAGTTCCGGGATCAGCGCCAGTTCCTGGTGGATGATCACGATGCCGGCGTGCTCGCTCTGCCGGATGTTCGCGAACGTGGCCAGCTGCCCGTCGTAGAAGATCTCGCCGCCGTAGGTGCCGTGCGGGTGCACACCGGACAGCACCTTCATCAGCGTCGACTTGCCCGCACCGTTCTCGCCGCAGATGGCGTGGATCTCGCCCCGGTGCACGCGCAACGACACACCGTCGAGGGCCTTCACACCGGGGAACTCCTTGGAGATGTTCCTCATCTCCAGGATCAGGTCGGACTCGCTGGCCAACTCTCCCCTCCGAGCTTCTGGTGGCGCGTGCCACCGGTCGACGACGCTGTACGCGGGCAGGTTTCACCGGCACCGGTATGACCAACCAAACCGCAGATTAGGGAGGCCATTTCACGCTGTCAACGGTCGTTTCCGCCTCGTTATCGAATCGTTTTCATTCCATGATCGGTGGAAAACGCCATGGATGGCCGTTGAAACGACCCACGACGGGGCCTATGCTCCTACCCATGTCGCCGTCGACAGTGCGTCCGTCACTGCGGGACCGGACCCGGGACGAAGTGTTCGCGCTCATTCGCGACCACCGGGACGTGACACGCTCAGCGCTGGTCGAACTGACCGGGCTCCCGAGCAGCACCGTGGGGCATGCGGTGGCGCGGCTGCTCGCCGAGGGACGGATCACCGAGTCGGCGATGACGGCCAAGGGGCCGGGCTCCGGCAGCGGACGGCCCGGCTCGATCCTCAACGCCGTCGCGTCCACGACGCGCACCGGGGCCATCGACTTCGGCCACCAGCACCTCTCGGTGGGTCTCGGCGACGACACCGGGGAGCTCATCGACGAGGTCCGGATCGCGCTCAACGTCGACCGTGACCCGGCCGAGGGGCTGAACGCGGCAGCACGCCTGCTCGAACAGCTGTGCGAGCGTCATGGAGTCACCTCGCTGGCCTGCGTCGCGGCCGGCGTCACGGGCCCGGTCGAGGAGACCACGGGACTGGTGTGCTCCACGACGACCCTGTCCAACTGGGCCGGGATGTACCCGGCGAAGGAACTCCAGACCCGGCTGGGCGTGCCGGCGATGGTGTGCAACGACGCGAGCGTCGGCGCACTGGGTGAGCTCCACCGAGGTTCGGGTCGCGGCCACCGCGACTTCCTCTACATCAAGGCGTCCCACGGCATCGGCGCCGGTCTCGTGGTCAACGGCCAGCTCTACCAGGGCGGCTCGGGCTTCGCGGGCGAGATCGGCCACATCATCATCGCTGGACGGCCCGAGCTGTGCCGGTGCGGCAACCGCGGCTGCCTCGAAGCGGTCATCTCCGTGCCCACCGTCCGGCAGCAGCTCAGCCACACCCACCCCCATCTCGACGTGGGGTCCATCGACCTGGCCACCCTGGACGACCCGATCTCCACCCGCATCCTGAACGAGGCCGGCCGCTCGCTGGGCGGGGTGCTGGCGGGGCTGTGCGACCTGTTCAACCCGACCGCGCTCATCATCGGTGGCGAACTCGGCGCCGGGAGGCCGCTGATCGACGGCGTCCGCGCCTCGGTCAACCGGTTCGCGCAGCCCTCGACGACCAGCGTGGTCCAGGTCGTCGCCGCCGGCCTCGGCCGGCGCGCCGAACTCGTCGGCGCCGCACAGCTGGCGAGCGCACTGGCCCGCGCCTGACCGGCGTCCCTTCCGGCGGGAGTCCCGGTTCGCGGCCGACGTCCCGGGTCAGCGGACGGCGAGCCCGCGGCGGCGTCGCAGGCTTCGTGAGGCGGCGCTGAACGCCGTGTCGGCGAGCATCCCGACCACGAGGATCACGAGCATGTAGGCCAGCAGGCCGGCCGCGTCGCCGAACTCCTGGGCGAAGGCCAGCCGGTTACCCAGCGCTACCGCACCGGGGATGACGACCAGCAACTCGCCCGCCATCAGCGACCGCCATGCGAAGGCCCAGCCCTGGTTCAGGCCACTGACATATGCAGGGAGCGCGGCCGGGATGACGATGAACCGGTACAGCCGCCACCCCTGCGCGCCGAGCACCTTGCCCAGCCGGAAGTAGGCGGGCGGCACGTGGTCGACGCCACTCAGCACGCCGTTCGCGATGCTGGGCGCCGCACCGAGGATCACGACGAAAAGGATCGCCTGCTCCCCCAGCCCCAGCAGCAGGATCGCCAGCGGGAACCAGACCACGCTGGGCATGGTCTGCAGGCCGGTGACGAGTGAACCGATCGCTGCCCGCAGCAGTTCGGACCGCGCCGCGGCCAGGCCGATGACGGTGCCGATCCCGACGGCCAGCGCGAAACCGGCGAGCGCGCGGAGAAGGGTGCGTCCCAGCGCCTGCCAGAACAGTGGCTCGGTGGCGAGGCGGCCCAGTTCACCGATCACGGTGAGCGGCCCGGGCAGCAGGTACTGGGGCCGCCAGCCGCTGAGCACCACGAGCTGCCAGGCCCCGAGGAAGATGACCACGGCCAGCAGGACGGGCAGCGGACCGCGCGCCCAGCGGGACCGATCGGGACGCCGCCGGACGACGACCTCCTCGTCGCCCGCGACGTCGGCGGCCTCGTCAGATCGTGAAGTAGTCGGCGTCGTCATGGTCGGCCACCTCCTCGCGCAGTCGTCGGGTGAGGTCGGCGGCCATCGCCACCACGGGACCCTGGTCCATCAGGCGCGGCCGGGGCAGGTCGTTGGGCTGGGTGTGGATCACGCGTCCGGGACGGGACCCCATCAGGATCGAGCGGTCCGCGAGCCGCACGGCCTCACGGACGTTGTGCGTGACCAGGACGACGGTGAACCCCGACTCCAGCCACAAGCGCTCGATCAGGTCGTGCATCTGGTCCCGGGTCATCGCGTCGAGCGCGCCGAACGGCTCGTCCATCAGCACGATCGCCGCCTCCTGCGCCAGCACCCTGGCCAGCGCGACGCGCTGCCGCATGCCGCCGGAGAGTTCGTGCGGGCGCTTGTCCGCGTGCCGGGCCAGCTTGACCCTTCCGAGCAGCTCCCGGGCCTTCCCGCGGCGTTCGGCCTTGTCCACGCCTCGAAGGCGCAGGGCGAGTTCCACGTTCTGGGCAGCGGTCAGCCACGGCAGCAGGTTGCTCTCCTGGAACATCAGCGCGACGCCGCCACCGGCCGTGACCGTGCCGGACGTCGGCTGCTCGAGGCCCGCCGCCACGGCCAGCATCGTGGACTTGCCGCACCCCGAGCCGCCCACGACGGCCACGAACTCGCCGGGCCGGATGTCGACGTCCACGCCGTCGAGCGCGACCACCCGGTCGCGGTCCCGGCCGAACACCTTGCCCACGCCGGACAGCCGCAGCCGCCCCCGGGCGTCGGGGGCGGCAGCGGTGAGGGTCGCGTCGGGGCTCACGAACCGACCGGCTGACGGCCGCGCGCCGAGAGCGCGTCGTTCAGCGCGGTGAGGTCCCACAGCTTGGCGAAGCCGTCGGTCGGCTTGTTGGGCAGGAGTCCCACGGCAGCGGCGTGGTCGGCCGACTGCTTCAGGGTCGCAGCGAGCGGATCGAACGTGAACTCGAGGTTCTTCCAGGACGCCTTGAGGCTGTCGGCGGTCGTGTCCTGCCCCGTGATCCGGGTGATCTGGGCCGCCACCGCCTCCTGTGCCTTCGCCGGCTCCTTGGTGATCTCGTCGAGCGCGTCGAGGTGCGCCTCGATGAAGGCCCGGATGGCGTCGGGGTGCTGCTGAACGAACGCTGTGCGGGCGATCACGTTCGTGGTCACGAACCTGCCCCCCGGCCACAACGACTTCTCGTCCACCAACACCCTGCCGCCGGCGGCGACCAGCTTGGACGCGTAGGGCTCAGGGACCCAGGCACCGTCGATCGCGCCGGTGCTGAAGGCCTGGACGGCCGCGGAGTTGGCCTGCGGCAGGATCGACACGTCCCCGCCGCCGTTCTCGTCAGCGGTCAGGTTCTGCTGCTTGAGCCAGTACCGCAGGGCGATGTCCTGGGTGTTGCCGAGCTGCGGGGTGGCGAGCCTCTTCCCCTTGAGCTGGGCCGGGCTGGTGATCGCCGGCTTCACCACGAGGAATGCGCCGCCCGAGGTCGAGCCGGCGATGACGCGGATGCCGTCCCCCTGGCTCTGGATGTACGCCGTCACCGTCGGGTTGGGTCCGATGTAACTGATGTCGAGGGAGCCGCTCAGGATGGCCTGGATGACGTCCGGACCGGCGTTGAACGACTTGGTGCTGACCTTGAGGTTGAGGCTGCCGAAGCGGTGGGCGAACGCGCCCTCGGCGTCGGCCACGAGGCCCGGCGCATGCGTCAGGTTGGGGAAGTAGCCGATGTTCACCTGCTCGATGGGGGCGGCCCCCGACGCCGAGCCCGCGCAGCCGGTGAGCAGCATCGCGAGGCCGGTGAGGGCGGCCGCGAAGGCGGCCGGTCTGGGTCGGTGCTTCGTCATGGGAGTTCTCCTGGAACCTGTCTCTTGGGGCTGGGCCCGGCACGCACAGGGCTCCGGAGACACGAATGCCGGGCCTGCACGGGCCCGGCATGGTGAGAAGTCGCTGGGCTCGTTTCAGCTCCGGCAACACATCTGGACGCGCGACCCGGCCGCGCCGACGAGCGGCGCGGGGGTGAGGTGGCGTCCGGACATGGCGGAGAAACTAGCACGGACGCTGCGGACGGCGAACTCACCAGTCCCGATCGGTGGACACCCGATCTCCGGGAGTGACGCGTGACGCCGAGCCCCAGGGGGCACCGTCTGGCCTTGTCGCAGCGGCGGAACGCCCCTTCGTCGGGGCGGCTGGTCGACGGCGCAGCGGGTGCGTAATTCAACGACGGTGACCGTCCCGCGGGGACGGGCGAACGGCACCCGGATCATCCGTACGGACGATGAACACAGTTGCCGATCGGAGGCATGATGGGAGCATGACCCCAACGCGTGGCGCAGCCCGGCGAAGGACCCTCTGGACGGTGGCCGCGGTGGCTCTGGCCGCGGCCGGGATCACCGGCTTCCTGGCGCGAGGGGCGGCTGCCGACCCCGTCCTGCCGCCGCTGACCCCGGCGGAGCTGCTGGCCAAGGTGGCGGCGGCGGATGTCGCCGGGATGTCGGCGACGTTCGAACAACGCAGTGACCTCGGCCTGCCCAGCCTGCCCACGGCCTCGCTGCCGAACGGTGACGATGTGGCTTCGGCGATCGCGATGCTCACCGGCAACCACACCGTGCGCGTATGGGCGTCCGCACCGGACAAGGGCAAGGTCGCCCTCGTCGACGGCTCGACCGAGACCGCCGCGATCCGCAACGGGAGCGATGTGTGGCTGTGGTCCAGCGAGAAGCAGCAGGCCCGACACGCCACCCTCGCCCCCGGCGAGCATCCCACGCCCAGCACCACCCCGGTGTCGCCCGCTGACGCCATCACGAGGTTCCTCGACGCGATCGAGCCCACCACCGACGTGACCACCTCCGTCACCGGCTACGTCGCCGGCCGTGCGGTCTACCAACTGGTGCTCACCCCGAAGGACGACGCCAGCCTGGTCGGCCAGGTGCGGGTCTTCGTGGACGCCCAGGAGTTCGTGCCGCTCGGCGCCCGGGTGATCGCCGATGACGGCAGCGACGCGATCAGCGTTGCCGCCACCTCGGTCGACTTCGCCCGGCCGTCCCCGGACGTCTTCGCGTTCAGCCCGCCACCGGGCGTCGACGTCACCGAGGTCACCAAGGGATCCGCGCCCGTCGGCAGCGCCAGGCCCACCGGCGATGAGTCGGGAAAGCCCACGATCCACGGCACCGGCTGGACGGCCGTGGCCGTGAGTCCCGCCAGCACCGGGAAGCCGGACAAGGCGATGACGACGCTGCTCGAGTCCCTGCCCGAGGTGTCCGGCAGCTGGGGGCACGGGCGGTTGCTGAGCACCACGCTGGTGACCGCGGTGATCACCGATGACGGCCGCGTCGCCGTCGGTGCTGTGGCCCCCGAGCGCGTCTACGCCGCCCTCGCCGAGAGGTGAGCCCCGACACACCGGCCATCTCCTCGCGCGGGCTGCACAAGCGGTTCGGCCGCCAGGACGTGGTGGTCGACCTGGACCTGGACGTGCCCCGCGGTTCCTGCTACGGGTTCATCGGGCCCAACGGGTCGGGCAAGACCACGACGATCCGGATGCTGCTCGGACTGGTCCGGCCCGACGGCGGCACGTGCGCCGTGCTCGGCGAGGAGATGCCGGCCGCCGGAGGACGGGTGCTCCCCCGCGTGGGCGCCCTCGTCGAGGGCCCGGCGTTCCACCCGTACCTCTCCGGGCTGACCAACCTCCTGCGGCTGGACGCGGCCGACGCCACGAGCGACCCGGCCACCGCCCGCTCACGCGCCGGGGCCGCGCTGGAGCGCGTGGGGCTGATCGCCGCCGCGAACAAGCGCTATCGCGCCTACTCCCTCGGGATGCGCCAGCGTCTCGGGATCGCGGCCGCCCTGCTGCAGCCGCGTGACCTCCTCGTGCTCGACGAGCCCACCAACGGACTGGACCCGCAGGGAACGCGCGAGGTGCGCCACCTGGTGGCCCAGCTCGCGGCAGAGGGCGCGACGATCTTCGTCTCCAGCCACCTGCTGTCGGAGGTGGAGCAGCTGTGCGACCACGTCGGCGTGATGCGGGAAGGACGGATGGTGGCGCAGGGGCCGCTGGCCGAGTTGCACGGCCTGCGTACCCGGCGGTTCCGGCTGCAGACCGCGCAGACCGCGGTGGCGTTCCAGGTGCTGGCTGCGCTCGGCGTCGGCGACGCGTCGGAGGGCCCGGACGGGATCGTCGGGAGCATGGGCGAGCTGGAGCCTGAACGGATCGTGCGCGCGCTGGTGGAGGGCGGCGTCGCCGTCCGTTCGTTCGGGCCGCTGGCCGCCAGCCTGGAGGACGCCTTCGTCGAGCTGACCGGGGAGGGTTTCGATGTCAGCGGCTGAGGGCACCGCCACCCTGCGGCGCGGGCGACGCGGCAGCTTCGGGCGACTGTTCGTCTCCGAGCTGATGCTCGTGTTCGGCCGGCGGCGCAACCAGGTCGGACTGGTGGTGCTGATCGGCCTGGTCACCATGCTGGGGGTGGCGCTGAAGCTGTCCCAGTTGCGGCACCCCAACGCGCGCGGCGGCGACATCGTCTCGGCGGTCGCCGGCAACGGGATCTACCTCGGCTTTGCCGGGCTGACGATCGAGATCGCCCTGTTCCTGCCGCTGGCGGTGTCGGTCCTGGCCGGGGACGCTGTCGCGGGCGAGGCGAACCTGGGCACGCTGCGGTACCTGCTGACGTCACCGGTGAGTCGCCTCCGGCTGCTTGCGGTGAAGGCGTGCGCGCTGGGCGTCGGGTCGTTGACCGGAGCGTTCATCGTGGCGCTCGGTGGTGTGCTCGCCGGCACGGCGCTGTTCGGTGCCGGTCCGCTCGTGACGCTCTCGGGCACCCGGATCAGCGTCGGCGACGGCCTGGTCCGCCTGCTGCTCGCGCTGCTGTACGTCGCGGCCGGCCTGGCTGCGCTGGGCATGATCGGGCTGTTCGTCTCGACGCTGACCGAGCAGCCGATCGCCGCAACGGTCGCCACCGCCATGGTGAGCACCCTGCTGTGGATCCTGGACGCGGTGCCGCAGCTCGACTGGCTCCACCCGTGGCTGCTCGTGGACCGCTGGAGCGCTTTCGTCGACCTGCTGCGCGACCCGGTCTTCCCCGACCGGATGGTCAGCGGTCTGTGGGTGGACCTGGCCTACGGCGTGGTGTTCTTCGGCGCCGCCTGGCTGAGGTTCCGCAACAAGAACATCACCAGTTGAGGCGAGTCCGCTGCCTTCGTGGAGCCGCCTTGGGGAATCGAACCCCAGACCTACGCTTTACGAGAGCGTCGCTCTACCGACTGAGCTAAGGCGGCCCGCCGGTCTCCCGGCCGAGGCACAACTATAGGGGGTCCACCCCGCCTGCACCGATTCCGCCGGCGTGACACGGGCGGTCGGCTAGTTCCGGAAGCCCCCATCGCTGAACAGCAGCTGGCCGTTGATCCAGCCGCCCGCCTCCGACAGCAGGAAGCGCACGAGGTTGGCGGTGTCCTCCGGGGTCCCCAGGCGCCCCGCCGGGGTCTGGCCGATCGCCCACGAGCGGATCTGGTCGTCCATCCAGCCGGTGTCGATGGGACCGGGATTGATCACGTTCGCCCGCAGCCCGCGATGCCCCAGCTCGGTCGCGGCGGCGAGCACCGTCCGGTCGAGCGCGCCCTTGCTCGCGCCGTAGGGCAGGTTGTGGGCGGTGTGGTCGCTGGTGAGTGCGACCACGCGCCCGGTCACCTCGGTGGTGGCCACCTCCGGCAGCGTCTCCGCGAACGCCTTCACCAGCAACCAGGTCGCCCGGGCGTTCACCGCGAAATGGCGGTCCCAGCTCTCGACGGTGGTGTCCAGGATGGCGCTGTCCACGGATTCCGCGTGCGACATCACGAGCGCCCGCAGGTCGCCCACGGCCACAGCCGCGGCGATCAGGGCTGCGGGACCTTCGGGGTCCGCGAGATCGACCGGCACCAGCTCGACCCGGCGTCCCAGCGCACGGCAGTCGTCGGCGATCGCCCGCGGGTCGTCCGGTCCCTGCTCCAGTCCGAGCCGCCGGTCGTAGGGTGCCCAGTGGCTGAGGACGAGGTCCCAGCCGTCGGACGCCAGGCCGACGGCGATCCCGGCGCCGATGGAGCGTCGGCGACCGACGCCCGTGATCACGGCGGTGCCGCGGTGGCTGCTCACGACGAAGTCCTTTCGGAGGAGGTCAGGTGCACTTCGTGCCGTCCGCCGGCACCCTAGCGTCGACCAGGTAGCTCACCACGAGCGCGTCGACGCACGCGGACTTGCCGCCGTAGGTGGCGTGCCCGAAGCCGTCGTACGTCACCAGGACGCCGGACTCCAGCTGCCGCGCCATGTCGACCGCCTGCTGGTAGGGGGTCGCGCTGTCTCCGGTCGCACCGATCACGACGATGGGCTTCGCGCCGGCGCCGCGTGGCGTGAGCTTCAGTGAGGGACGCACCGGCCACAGGTCGCAGCCGTACGACGGGCCGAAGTAGCGGCCGAAGATCGGCGCCTTCTGCTGGTTGTCGACCCACGTCCGGTCCTCGGCGAGGACGCCGGTGTCGTCGGTGCTGTCCAGGCACGAGATGGCGGGGAACGAGAAGAACAGCCCGCCATAGTTCCCGCGGTTGTCACGGGAGTTCATGTTGTCGGCGGAGTACATCAGACCGCGGCCGTCGCCGCGGATCGCGAGCGCGATCATCTGCTCGAGGGTCTCGAAGGCGTCTGCGCCGCTGTACAGCATGCCGGCGATGCCGGCGACCGCGAGACTCTGCGTCAGCGTGCGCTGCCCCGCCGGCACGGGGGAGCCGTCCAGCCGGTCCAGGAGGGCGGTGATCGTCCTCAGTACTCCGTCCTTCGTGGTGCCCAGCGAGCACGAGTTCGCAGCGCACCAGGCCGCGAAGTTGCCCAACGCGAGGTCGAACCCCATCGCCTGGATGACGTCCTTGTTGTCGGTGATGTCCACGGCCGAGTCGAGCACCATGCGCCCGACGTTGCCCGGGTACAGCTCGGCGTAGTACGCGCCGATCTGGGTGCCGTAGGAGTAACCCAGGTAGTGCAGTTCGGAGTCGCCCAGCAGCGTGCGGAGCAGGTTCAGGTCGCGGACCGTCTCGATCGTGGAGATGTGTTCGAGCAGCGCTCCACTGTGCTCCCAGCAGGAGGCGTCGAAGGCGTAGGTGCCCTGGATCAGCGCGACGCGCTCGGCGTCGGTGTCGGGGCTGCCGTCCAGCTTGGTGAACGCTTCGGCGTCCGCCGAGCCGTAGCACTGCACCGCGGTGGAGCCCCCCACGCCGCGGGGGTCCCAGCCGACGACGTCGTACTGCTCCAGCCCCTTGGTCGCGAAGCGGGTGACCAGGTCGGTGCCGGAGCCACCGGGCCCGCCCGGGTTGATGAAGAGCGTGCCCAGCTTCGGGCTCTTCGAGGCGGGCAGGCGTCGCAGGGCCAGGGTCACCGCTCGCGACGAGGGATCGGCGTAGTCGAGCGGCGCGAGCACGGACGCGCAGACGGTTCGTTCCTTGCAGTCGGTCCAGGTGAGCTTCTGCGCGAGGTAGGAGGTCAGGTCGTCGCCCGGCAGCCCGTCCACCAGTCCCGGTACGGCGGGATCCACCGCGGGCAGGGTGGGCCGGTCGACGGCGGGGCCGGGCACCGCGGACAGCCGGATCGCATCGCCTGCCGGTGAGGGCGTCGGCGCCGGCACCTGGCAGCCGGCGAGCAGCGTCCCCAGGGCCAGCAGGCCGGCCAGGCTGCGGACGGGACGGTGCACGGGTTCAGACTAGCCGGGCGCTCCATCCAGGGGCCGGCCGCGAACCCCGAGGCCGCTCGGGCTCAGGCGCCGCTCGGGACGGGACGCGCAGGGCACACCTGGCCGAGGGGGCAGGTGACGCGTTCGTTGTCGACCTGCACGACCACGGCGTCGAGCGGCACGCTGTGCCCCACCACGACGCCGGGCCCCTGCTCGGTGACGACCGGGGTGCCGGCGGCGGGTGCGCGCTTGCGGAAGTCGACGTAGAGGGGGTTCTCATACGTCAGGCAGCACATCAGGCGTCCGCAGGATCCGGCCAGCTGGGACGGGTTGTTCGGCAGCGCCTGGTCACGGGCGAGGCGGCCGGGCACCGGCTCCCGGAGCGGACCGATCAGCGCGCAGCAGCACTCGCGTCCACACGGACCGAGGCCCCCGATGATCGCCGCCGCGTCGCGGGGGCCGATCTGGCGGAGGTCGATCCGCGCCTGCAGGGCGCGGGCGAGGTCGATGAGGAGGGTGCGGAAGTCGACCCGACCCGGCGCCTCGAAGTACACCACCGCCTGCTGGTCGAACTCCTCGCTCTGGTCGACGAAGTCCACTCCGACCACGCGCATCGGCAGGTCGTGCCGGGCGATCAGCCGCCGGGACACCGCGACGATCTCGGCACGCCGTCGCCGGTTGCTCGTGTCCCGCCGCAACTCTGGCTGGCGGGCCGGGCCCAGGCAGGGCTGGAGCTCGCCGGCCCACTCGGTCTGTACCGGGCCCCAGACGCAGGTCGCGACTTCGACACCGTCGCCCGTGGGCACGAGCACGGAGTCGCCGTAGGCGTACTCGGCCTCGCCCGGGTCGACGTAGTACAGCCGGCCCAGGGGTTCGAAGGCAACCGCCATCACCCGAGGCATGTTCGAACTGTATGGGACGGGTCCCCGGCTCGTGACCCGCACCCGAAAACGGCTGCTATTCGGACGCGTTCGCGCGTTCGCGCTTGTCGCGCTCACGACCGGCCCGGAAGCTCCGGTCGAGGCTCCAACCGCCGCCACCGATCAACAGCAGGAGCAGGCCCACGGCCGCGAGCAGCAGTTCGTACTCGCCGAGGAAGCCGGGCTGGCCGGCGACGAACGGGCTCCAGTTCGGGCTCCAGTAGACGAACACGAGCGCTCCGGCAGCGATCAGGGCGATGCCGAGGCCGGCGAACCGGGTGAGCAGGCCCAGCAGGAGTGACAGCGCGATCAGTTCGGCGGCGACCCCGGTGACGATCGCCATGATCTCCGGCTGCGGGATGACCGTCTTCGCGAACTGCGCCTGGGCCGCGGGGATGTCGGTGAGGATGTTCAGGCCCCGGACGGCGAAGATGCCGGCCAGCACGATGCGCAGCAGGAACAGTCCCAGCGCTCCCCAGAACTTGTCGTTGGTGCGCTTGTGCACGATCACCGGAGCCGGAGTTGCGAGCGGCACCGGCGCCGGAGCGGCCAGGGCTGCCGCCCGGGCGTCACGCCGGGCGGCCCGCTCGGCGGCCAGCTTCTGTTCCTCGTCCGAGAGCTGCTCCATGCGAGTCGGCTCGGGGCTGGGGCTGGAGGACGGGCTGGCGGGGCGGAAGATGCCGTCCGCAGGACCGCCGGGCTGCCGCGCACGCTCATCCTCGAGCTGCAGGCGCTGGGTCGCCGAGTCAGTGACGTCGGGCTGTGCGGCCACGACCGTCGGCTCGTGCTCCACCACCGCCGTCGGCTCCTCGACCGAAGGCTCGGGCTCGTGCTCCACCACCGCCGTCGGCTCATGCTCGACCACAACCGTCGGCTGCTCGACCACCGCCGTCGGCTCCTCGACCGCAGGCTCGCGCTCGTTCTCCACCACCGCCGTCGGCTCGTGCTCCACCACCGCCGTCGGCTCCCCGACCGCAGGCTCGGGCTCGTTCTCCACCATCGCCGTCGGCTCGTCGTCGACCGGCGGTGCCGGTTCCTCCTCGACGGTCCCGACGCGCTCGGCAGCCGGCTCCGCAGCAGCCTCGGTGTTCACCGGACGCCAGGCGCCCGTGTCGGGCGCGGGGGTCTCCGGACGTTCGGGGCGGTCGACCTCGAGCTCGTCGACGTTCTCGGGTTCGCGCGGCTCGGTCACGGGGAAGTCCTCTCCTTGCACACTCGGTCAGCGTCCATGCTGGCACCCGGGAAAGGGTTACCCACTGACCGACACGGCGAGCCGGGCAAGCCGCCGAGCGAGGCTCAGCGGAGCCCGGCGAGGCTCAGCATCAGGGACTCCATGGCGAGCAGGGGTGCGACGTTCGTCTCCAGCGCCGTGCGGCAGGCGAGGATCGCGTCCAGCTTCAGCACGGTCGACTCCGGCGTGGTGTCGTGGGCCAGCCGGGCGATCTGGTCCGCGAACTCTTCGTTGATCAGCTCTGCACGCGCTCCCGTCTGCACGGACAGGACGTCGCGGTAGAAGGAAGTGAACTCGGTGAGCACGCGGTCCAGCGAGTCCCGCTGGATGCGCTTCGCCCTGGCCTTCTGCTGGTCCTCGAGGTCGCGCAGCGCCGCCTGCGCGTTCCGCGGCCGGGCGCCCTTGGTGGTGAAGCCGAGCGCCTCGGAGAGCTCGGTCTTCTCCCGGGCGTCGAGCTCGGCGGTGAGCTGCGCGGCCTCGTCGCTCGCCGCCTCGACCAGCCGTGCAGCCGCGCCGAGGCACGCGCCGAGCGAGGTGAGCCGCCCGGGCAGACGGAGCACCTCCTGGCGACGCTCCCGGACGGCCTCGCTGCGCGCCAGTGCCCTGGCACGTCCGATGTGGCCCTGGGCGACGCGCGCGGCGAATCGGGCGAGATCGGGCTCGATGCCGTCACGACGCTGGAGCAACTCCGCGATCGCGGCCGCGCTCGGCGTGCTCAGCTCGACCAACCGGCAGCGTGAGCGGATCGTCACCACGACGTCGTCGGCGGTGGGCGCGCAGAGCAGCCAGACGGTGCGCGGCGCGGGCTCCTCGACACTCTTCAGCAACGCGTCCGCACCACGCTCGGTGATGCGGTCGGCGTCCTCCACGACGAGCACCTGGTAGCGACCCAGCGTCGGCGACATGGCCGCCCGGCGCACCAGGTCGCGCACCTCGTCCACGCCGATGCTCAGCGCCTCGGTGCGCACCAGGGTCACGTCGGGGTGTGCGCCGCTCAACGCCGTGGTGCAGGTGTTGCACTCACCGCAGCCGCCGAACGGGCACTGCAGCGCGGCGGCGAAGGCGCGGGCGGCATTCGACCGGCCCGAGCCGGGCGGCCCGGTGAGCAGCCACGCGTGGGTCATCGCGTGCCGGTTGCCGCTGGCGGCGGCGGCCGCCACGGCGCGCTGCAGGGTCTCCACCACCCGGTCCTGGCCGATGAGGTCGGCCCAGACACCGCTGGTCGCTGCCGTGGTGGTCACGGGGTAAGCGTGCCACCCTGCGCCGACAGCAGCGGCGCCACCCGAGCGCTGATCAGGTCCGCCAGCCGCCGGACGCCGGTCCGGGCCGGCAGCACGAGGTAGTGCTCGGGATCCCGCGCGGCGAGATCGAGGAAGAACTGGCGGGCACGGACGTGGAACTCCGACCCGGCTCCCTCCACGCGATCCTTCTGCTCGATCGTGGCCAGCCCGCGCTCGGGGTCGAGGTCGAGCAGCACCGTCAGATCGGGCAGCAGGTCCTGTGTCGCCCAGCGGGCGACCTGCTCCACCCGTTCGGGTTCGAGGTCGCGGCCGGCGCCCTGGTAGGCGAGCATCGAGTCGACGTAGCGGTCGGAGATCACGACCGCCCCGCGCTGCAGCGCGGGCAGGACGAGTTCGTGGAGGTGCTGCGCCTTGTCGGCGGCGTACATCAGCGCTTCGGCCCGGGGAGAGACATCACCCCACCGGTGGTTGAGCACCAGGTCGCGGAGCTGGCCGCCGATCTCGGTGCCGCCGGGCTCGAAGGTGAGCACGACCTCGCGGCCCTGCTCCGCCACCCACTTGGCGAGCCGCCTCGCCTGGGTGGACTTGCCCACGCCGTCCCCGCCCTCGAAGACGATGAACACGCCTTCGGGGGTGGCCGGACCCTGCACTGTCACGGAGCTACTTCTTGCGCGTGGTCTTGGTGGTCCGGGTCTTCCCGGTGGTGGCCTTCGCCGCGGGACGCCGGGTGGTGCGCTTCGGAGCCGGGCCCTTGGCCCGCTTCTCGGCCAGAAGCTCGGCCGCGCGCTCGAGCGTCATGGCCTCGACCGAGTCGGTGCGGCGCAACGTGGCGTTGAACTCGCCGTCGGTCACGTAGGGGCCGAACCGGCCGTCCTTGATCACCACGGGCTTGCCGTTCGCCGGGTCCGCCCCGAGCTCGCGCAACGGGCCCGCGGCGGCGCTCGCGCCCCGTCCACGGGTCTTCGGCTGGGCGTAGATCGCCTCTGCCTCGGCCAGCGAGATGTCGAAGATCTGGTCCTCGTTCGCCAGCGACCGCGAGTCCGTCCCCTTCTTCAGGTATGGCCCGTAGCGCCCGTTCTGGGCGGTGATCTCCTCACCGTCGGCCGCCGTGCCCACCACGCGCGGCAGGCTGAGCAGCTTCAGCGCGTCCTCGAGGGTCACCGTGTCGATGCTCATGGACGCGAACAGCGAACCCGTCCGCGGCTTGGCCGACTTCGGGGCGTCCTCAGGAAGGACTTCGGTGACATAGGGACCGTACCGGCCGGCCTTGGCGACGACCTTCAGACCGGTGGCCGGATCGGTCCCGATCTCACGTTCCTCGGCGGCGGGGCGATCCAGCAGCTCGCGGGCGTAGTCGACGGTCAGGGCGTCGGGAGCCAGCTCGGGGTCCACGTTGGCACGGCGGCCTTCCGCGTCCTCGACGTAGGTGCCGTACCGGCCCACCCGGACGTCGATCCCCTCGCCGATGCTGAAGGTCGACAGGGCGCGGGCGTCGATCTCCCCCAGGTCGTTCACCAGGCGCTCGAGGCCCTCGTCCGGCGAGCCCTGCGGCCCGAAGTAGAAGTCCTTGAGCACCGCCACCCGCGCGGCGTCGCCGCTGGCGATCTCGTCGAGGGTCTCCTCCATCGCCGCGGTGAACTTGTAGTCGACGAGCTTCTCGAAGTGCTCCTCCAGCAGCCGGGTGACCGCGAACGCGAGCCACGTCGGGACCAGGGCGGACCCCTTCTTGAAGACGTAGTCGCGTGAGGTGATCGTGCGAATGATCGCCGCGTACGTGGACGGCCGCCCGATCTCGAGCTCCTCGAGCTTCGCCACCAGCGACGGCTCGGTGTACCGGGCCGGCGGGCGGGTCTCGTGCGCCACCGCCGTCACCCGCTCGGCGTCCAGGTGGGCGCCGGTGACCAGCTGCGGCAGCCGTGCCTGGGCGTCGTCGCTGGACTCGTCGTCGTCGACCGACTCGACGTAGGCCTTCAGGAAGCCGAGGAACGTGATCGTGCGACCGGAAGCCGAGAAGCTCGCCCGGCCCGACTCGACCACCTCTCCGGTGGCCGCGTCGGTGACCGACACCCGCTGCGGGAGGGTCGCGCCGACCCGGACGCTGACCGTCTCGCCTTCGGCGTCCTTCATCTGGGAGGCGATGGTGCGCTTCCAGACCAACTCGTACAGGCGGAGGTGGTCACCGTGCAGGCCGGACTGCTGGGGTGTCCGGAACGTCTCGCCGGCCGGACGGATGGCCTCATGCGCTTCCTGTGCGTTCTTGACCTTCGAGGTGTAGACCCGGGGCTGCGCAGGGAGGTACTGGCCGCCGAACAGGTGCTTGACCTGCTCGCGCGCGGCGCTGATGGCGGTGCCCGACAGCGTCACGGAGTCGGTTCGCATGTAGGTGATGAAGCCCCGCTCGTACAACTCCTGGGCGACGCTCATGGTGCGCTGGGCGGAGAAGCCCAGCTTGCGGCCCGCCTCCTGCTGGAGCGTCGTCGTGCGGAAGGGGGGATAGGGACGGCGCGTGTAGCCCTTGGCCTCGACGCCGGCCACGGCGTAGGACGCGCCCGCGAGCTTGCCGGCGAGGTCCTCGGCGGACTCGAGGCTGAGTTGCAGCAGCTCCTTGCCGACCAGCTTGCCGACGGAGTCGAAGTCGCGACCGGAGGCGATCCTGCGGCTGTCGAACGTGGCCAGCCTGGCGGTGAAGGTGCGCGGCTCGGCCCCTTCACCCGCGTCGAGGAGGGCTTCGATGTCGGCGTAGGCGGCTGCGCGGAACGCCATCCGCTCGCGCTCGCGGTCGACCACGAGCCGGGTGGCGACCGACTGGACACGTCCGGCAGACAGCCGGGGCATGACCTTCTTCCACAGCACCGGAGAGACCTCGTAGCCGTAGAGCCGGTCAAGGATGCGGCGGGTCTCCTGCGCGTCCACCAGGTCGGTGTCGAGCTCGCGGGTGTTCTCGACGGCGGCGAGGATCGCCTCCGGGGTGATCTCGTGGAAGACCATCCGCTTGACCGGCACCTTCGGCTTCAGCTCGTCGAGGAGGTGCCACGCGATGGCCTCGCCCTCGCGGTCCTCATCCGTGGCCAGCAGGAGCTCGTCCGCGTCCTTCAGCTTGGTCTTGAGATCCCGGATCGTGCCCTTCTTGTCCGCGGCCACCACGTAGAGGGGCTCGAAGTCCGCGTCGATGTTCACGCCGGTGCGCGCCCACTTCTCGCCCTTGTACTTGGCGGGTACCTCGGCGGCGCCCGTGGGCAGGTCGCGGACGTGGCCACGGCTCGACTCCACCACGTAGCCCGAACCCAGGAACTTGGCCAGGCTGACCGCCTTGGTCGGCGACTCGACGATGACGAGCCGGCGTTTGCTAGCAGTGGCCACGGGCTTCTCTCTGGCGTTGGGTGTGGATCGGTCGCTCACTCTACTTCGCTGAGCGGAATGCTCGGTGTGCCGAATGGTAACGCCGGGACGGGCACCCGCGGCAAAGCTGTCCCCGGCGGGAAACGGACGCCCGGCGACACGCCGGGACCGGGACGGCGCGTCGAGGGCCCGACCCAGGCGGGTCGGGCC
>JAEVYS010000013.1 GCA_023392635.1 Actinomycetes bacterium
GGTAGCACAGCGACTTGCCGCCGCCGGTCGGCATCAGCACCAGCGCGTCGCCGCCGCGCACCACATGGTCGATGATGTCGGCCTGCTGGCCGCGGAAGGAGTCGTAGCCGAACACCGTCCGCAGCGCCTCGAGCGCCGTGGCCGGCCGTTGACCGGGGGCATCGTCCGACGCATCCCGGTTGCTGTAGGAAAACAACGAATCCACGCCGATGCGGTTCAGGAAAGTGGTGCCGGGGATCCGGCTTGTCGTCTCAACGACCCATCATGTGGCACAGATCGCCCCCGGGGCAAAGCCGCAAAGGAACACGCTCGGGAACAAAGGTCGGACGGTCACAGGCGCCACCACGCATTGGTGTGAAAACATAGCGCCTGTTCATCGCCTGCGTGTAAAGTGAAAAACGGCGGATGGAATAGGCCATCCGCCGTTTCAGAGAGGAAGCCGGCATGAAGAAGATGCCCTTCTTCCTGGTGCTCCAGTGGCGCAGATGGCGGATCGAAATCCGCCTGATCCGCCGCTAAGCACCGGGATCGTGCCGGCGGGTGTAGCAGCACCCGCCGGCAACCTCCGAAAAATATACAACCGCGCGGCCTAATTTTCAACGCGTGGTATCGGCCGCTACAGCAAATCGCGCAGCATCGCCACCAGCGGCACGTCGGCCGGGGGCATCGGGTAGTCGCCCATCCGGTTCGGGTAGACCCAGGCGAGTTTCTGCCCCTCCCGCGGCATCACGTCGCCCTCCCACACCCGGCAGACATAGAGCGGCATCAGCAGGTGAAAGCTCTCATAGCTGTGCGAGGCGAAGGTGAAGGGCGCGAGGCAGCTTGCCGCCGTGTCGATGCCCAACTCCTCCTTCAGCTCGCGCACCAGCGCCGCTTCCGGCGTCTCGTCGGCATGCACCTTGCCGCCGGGGAACTCCCACAGGCCCGCCAGCGACTTGCCGGGCGGGCGCTGGGCCAGCAGCACGCGCCCGTCGGCATCGACGAGCGCCACCGCGACGACCAGCAGCACCGGCAGCGAGCCGGGCGCGGGGGTGGAGTTGGGATCGAAACAGGCGGTCATCACGCGGCTCCGGTGACGGTCAGCTCCGATAGCTGCCGTTGATGTCGATGTAGCCGTGCGTCAGGTCGCAGGTCCACACCTTCGCCGTGCCCTTGCCCAGGCCGAGGTCGATGTCGATGTCGATCTCCTTGCCCTTCATGTGATTGGCGACCGGCGTCTCGTCGTAGCCGGGGACCTCCATCCCGTCGGCGCAGATCAGGGTGCCGCCGACGGTGATCTTGATCAGGTCGCGGTCGGCGCGCTCGCCGGCGCGGCCGATGGCGGCGACGATGCGGCCCCAGTTGGCGTCCTCGCCGGCCACCGCGGTCTTGACCAGCGGCGAGTTCGCCACGGTCATGCCGATCCGCTTGGCGGCGGCGTCGCTGTCGGCACCGCGCACGGTGATGGCGATGAACTTGGTCGCCCCCTCGCCGTCGCGCACCACCTGCAGTGCCAGATCGAGCAGCAGATCCTCCAGCGCGGCGCGGAACTCCGCCAGCTCGGCGGCATCGGCGCTCGACACCGGGGCGTTGCCGGCCTTGCCGGTCGCGAACAGCAGCAGCGTGTCGCTGGTCGAGGTGTCGCCGTCCACCGTGACGGCGTTGAAGGTGCGCTCGGTGAACTCCGACAGCATGTCCTGCAGTGCGGTGGCGGCGATGGCGGCATCGGTGAAGACGAAGCCCAGCATCGTCGCCATATCCGGCGCGATCATGCCGGAGCCCTTGGCGAAGCCGGCGATGGTCACCGTCGTACCGCCGATGGTGGCGGTGCGGACCGCGCCCTTCGGGAAGGTGTCGGTGGTCATGATGGCGCGGGCGGCCTTCTCCCACGCCGCGGAGTCCGCCGCGAGGTTCGGGGCCATCGGCGCCAGGCATTTGCCGATGGCGTCGGCGGCCAGCGGGATGCCGATCACGCCGGTCGAGGCGATGTAGACCTCGTCCGGGGCGCAGCCGGCCAGATCGGCGGCGGCGCTGACGGTCGCCTGCACGGTGGCGTCGCCCGCCTTGCCGGTGAAGGCGTTAGCATTGCCGGCATTCACCACCACGGCGCGCGCCGACCCCTTGGGCAGGCTGTCGCGGCACCAGATCACCGGGGCCGAGCAGGTCAGCGACCGGGTCAGCACGCCCGCCACGCTGGTGCCGGGATCCAGCACGGCCAGCAGCAGATCGTCGCGGCCCTTGTATCGGATGCCGCTGTTCGCCGTGGCGATGCGCACGCCCGCGATGGGCGGCAACGTCGGGAAGCTGGCGGGAGCCAAGGGGGAGAGGGTCGTGGCCATGGAGGGGATTCCCGTGGTGGGGAGTGGTGGTGGCGTGGTGACGGAGAGCGTCGGGTGCTGGCGTATTGCCCCCACCCCGCCCCCCCCCCCCCCGGGGGGGGGGGGGGGGGGGGGGGGCGCCGACGCCGCGACCGTGCGGTCGCGATCCCGGTCAGGCGCGTTCCATCACGAGCTCGTTCTGGTACGCCGACTCGGAGTGCTCGACGACGTCGAGCCCGGTCACCTCGGCCTCCTCGGAGGCGCGGATGCCGATCGTCGCCTTCAGGGCGAGGAGGATGATCGCCGTCACGACGCCCGAGTAGATGATCGTGACGCCGTTGGCGAGGGCCTGCTCGGCCAGCAGGCGCAGCCCGCCGCCGTAGAACAGGCCGTCCAGGTGCTCGGCGCCGAAGTACTCGGCATCGGCGAACAGCCCGATGAGGAGCGAGCCCACGAGGCCGCCGACGAAGTGGACGCCGACGACGTCGAGGGCGTCGTCGAACCCGGCCCGGAACTTGATGCGGACGGCGTAGCAGCAGACGATCCCCGCCGCGAGGCCGATCCAGATCGACGACATCGACGAGACGAACCCGCACGCCGGCGTGATGGCGACGAGGCCGGCCACGATGCCCGACGCGGCCCCGAGGTTCGTGAAGTGCCCGTCCCGCAGGCGCTCGGTGATGCACCAGGCGAGGCCCGCCGCGGCGGCGGCGAGGAACGTGTTCATGAACGCCTGGACGGCCTGGCCGTTGGCGCCGAGCGCGGAGCCGGCGTTGAAGCCGAACCAGCCGAACCAGAGGATGCCGGTGCCGATCATGACGAGCGGCATCGAGTGCGGCGGGTGCCCCTCGGCCGGCCAGCCCTTGCGCTTGCCGAGGATGAGGACCGCCACGAGCGCCGCGATGCCGGCGTTGACGTGGATGGCCGTGCCGCCCGCGAAGTCGAGCGAGCCGCGCACGCCGAGCCAGCCGCCGTAGACCCACTTGAAGACCGGTGCGAACACCAGGAGCATCCAGAGCGGGGCGAAGATCGCCCAGGCCGCGAACTTCATGCGCCCGGCCACGGCGCCCGAGATCAGCGCCGGCGTGATGACGGCGAACATCCCGAGGAAGGCGATCGTCAGGAGCGTCTTCACCATCTCGGGGGAACCGATGTGCATGTTGCCGAGGAACGCGGCGTCGAAGCCACCGAACCACGAGGCGCCCGAGTCACCCGCGGCGATCGAGTACCCGACGACGACCCACGCGATCGGGATCACCAACAGGCACCAGAAGTTCATCATCAGCATGTTGAGGACGTTCCGACTGCGGTCCATGCCGCCGTAGAAGAACGCCAGACCGGGTGTCATGAACAGCACCAACGCCGCCGAGATCAACACCCATGCAATGTCACCAGACTCCATGGCCCTTCCGTTTCGTTGTCAGCCAGCAAGTACGACTTCCGCACCATGGTGTGGAGATGTTTCACGGGTGTTTCGTGGCCGAGGCGAGGTCGTGAAGCGCGGCCGCCCGGCCACCGGGGGCGGCCGGGCGCGAACATGGGCGGCATGTGCCGGAACATCACGACCCTCCGAGGCCTCGAGCCCGTCGCCACCCCCGAGGAGATCGAGGCCGCCGCCCGTCAGTACGTGCGCAAGGTGAGCGGCGTGCAGTCGACCTCGGCAGCGACCGAGTCGGCGTTCGAGCTCGCCGTGCAGCGGATCACCGAGGCGACGACCGACCTGCTCGCCGAGCTGCCGCCCCGCCGCCAACCCCCGAAGACCGAGCCGCCGCTGCGGCGCATCGCCCGGCGCGACACCGCCGCCGTCAGCGGCTGAGGTCCCAGCGGCCCGCGGCGGCGAACCCGTCGCGACCGTCTCGCCCGGCGGCCCGCCAGGCGAGCACCCGCTCGGGCGCGACCTCGGTCAGCGGCCCGTGCTCGTCGACGTCGTACGGCCGCTCGTACTTGCCGACGTACTGGTCGAGCGCGGCGGGGTCCCGCGTCGCGCCGACGACGCGGCCCTCGACGAGCACCACGTCCGTGCCGCTCCCCAGGTGGACGGTCACCGTGGGGTCCGCGCGCAGCTGCGCCGCGACCGTCGGGCTGCCGACGCTCAGCAGCAGGCGCCCGTCGCGCCACAGGCCCCACACGGGCCGCGGGTGCGGGTGGCCGTCGCCGCGGGGCACCACCCAGTAGGTGCCGGCGCCGGCGAGCGCGGCGTCGACCTCGGACCACGCGAGCTCCGGCGCGTCGGTCGCGGCGCCGTACAGGCGGAGGGTGCGGCGCTCCGCCGTCAGCGACCCTCCTTCAGGCCCGGGTGCCGGCTGGCCAGGATCGGCACGAGCAGCTGCTTGGGTGCGAGGTGCGCGAACGCCGCGCCCGCGCGGTTCGCCACGCCGGGGATCGCCACCGGCCGGCCCGACGCGACCGCGTCGACCGCGGTCTTCGCGACGGCGGCCGGCGTCTCCCACATGAACTTGGGGAGCGCGTCGTCCGCCTCGTCCTTCGAGAAGCCCGCAGCCTCGCCGAAGCCGGTGTCGACCGGACCGGGGCAGAGCGTCGTCGCGCTCACGCCGGTGCCGCGCAGCTCGCCGCCGAGGGCGCGCGTGTACGACAGCACGAACGCCTTGCTCCCGCCGTAGCCGGCCTGTCCGGGCAGCGGTTGGAAGGCCGCGGTCGACGCGACGTTGAGCACGGCGCCGCTGCCGCGCTCGACCATGCCCGGGAGGAACCGCGTGCAGAGGTCGACGACGGCGACGACGTCCACCTCGAGCATGTGCATCTCGGTCTCGGGGTCCGCGGCCGCCACGGGTCCGACCGTCGAGAGGCCGGCGTTGTTCACGAGCACGCCCACCTCGAGCCCGATCGCCGAGACGCGGGCGGGCAGGTCGGCGCGGGCGACGCGGTCGCCGAGGTCGGTCGGCAGGACCTCGGCGCGCACCCCGGTGGCCGTGAGCTCGTCCGCGAGCTCCCGGAGGCGGTCGCCGCTGCGGGCCACCAACGTGACGCCCTGGCCGCGACGGGCCAGCTCGCGGGCGATCTCCACCCCGATCCCGGAGGAGGCCCCGGTCACGAGGGCGGTGCGGTCGGGGGCGGGCGGAGGCAGTGCCATGGGGGCACCGTAGGCCCCTCCCGCCGCCGGATGCCGGGGGGCGGCGACGTTCACCCCGGCCGTGGCGACACGATCACCGTCCGAATTGTTACGATTTTTGTCATGGATTCCCCCTCCTCCTGGGTAGGTAGCTCACGTGCCCGCGTGGATCGCGGGCTGGCGGCGCGTGCGCGCCGCCCGCTCGCGGCGCTGGTGATCGTCACGGCGGCGGCGGTCGCCGCCTCATGCGCCGCGCCGGGCCCGTCCCGGCGCAGCGTCCGCCGCCCCACCACGACGACCACGAGCACGGTGCCGGCGACCACGTCGGTGCCGATCTCCACGACCACGACCACGGCACCGGCGCCGCCCACGACGCGGCCCGCGTCGATCGTGGCCGGCAGCCACGTCGCGTCGGGCACCCGGCTCGGGGTGGGGGGCTGTTCGCTGTTCCCGGTCGACCACGCGTTCCACGCGGACGTGCGGAGCCTGCCCGTCCGGGCGGGCTCGGATGCGACGGTCGCGACGATCGGCGGGGACGCGGTCCCGGTGCGAGCCGGGTTCTCGAACCGCGTGTGGGAGGGGTCCCGTCGCGGCACGCCGGTCAACGTGATCGACGCCGCGACGGCGCAGCCGACCGACTTCGCGGTCGCGGCGTACTCCCTCGACTGGTCGAGCGCGAGCGGCGTGCCGCTGCCGGCCGAGCCCCGCTACGAGGGGTGGCCGGGGCGGGCGTGGGACCGGCACCTCCTGCTCGTCGACCCCGCGACCTGCGACAGCCGCGAGCTGATCAACGTCCAGCCCGCGGGTGAGAACCTCACGTCGGGCGGTCGCTGGTACGCCGATGCCATCACGACGATCGACCTGTCGAGCGACCGGGCGCCCGACCACGGCGTCGTCGCCGCGAAGCTCTCGCTGCTGAGCGGCATGGTCCGCTACGACGAGGTCGCCTCCGGCGACATCGGCCACGTCATCACGATGTCCCTCCCCGTCGTGCGGTCCGGCGATCCGGTGTGGCCCGCCCAGGGCTCCGACGGTCGCTCCGACGACCCGGCCGCGCCGCCCATGGGCAGCTGGTTCCGGCTTCGCCCCGACGCCGACCTCTCCGGGCTCGGCCCCGAAGCGCTCGTCGTCGCCCACGCGCTCCAGAAGTACGGCGCGGTGGCGGTCGACAGCGGTCCCTTCATGTCGCTCGACGGCGAGCCCGACCTCCGCTGGGACGACGACGACCTCGACACCCTCGAGTCCCTCCGCGCGTCGGACCTCCAGGTGATCGACCCGACGCCGATGCGCGCCACGTCGGACCCTGAGGACCTCCGCATCCGCTGACGCGGTGCTGGGGACGGTCGTGGGCGGGACGGTAGCGTCGCCGGGTCGTGTCGCCGACCTGCTCGCGCCCGTGACGGTCCCCGTCCGATCCGCCGGCGACCCGGCGCGCCCGGACCGGGCGGCGCTCGAGGACGCGGCCGACGCGCTCCGACGGGGAGGGCTCGTCGCGTTCCCGACCGAGACCGTGTACGGGCTCGGTGCGGCGCTCGACCGGCCCGACGCGCTCGACCGCGTGTTCGCGGCGAAGGGCCGGCCCCCGACCGACCCCCTCATCGTCCACGTGCCCGACCGCGAGGCGCTCGAGGGGATCGTCGCCGCGTTCCCCGAGGACGCGGCGGCGCTCGCGGACGCGTTCTGGCCGGGCCCGCTCACGCTCGTGCTGCCACGCGGGGCGCGCACGCCCGACGCGGTCACCGCCGGCGGGGGCGCGGTCGGCGTCCGCGTCCCGGCCCACGAGGTGGCGCTCGGCCTGCTCCGGGCCGCGGGAGGACCGGTGGCCGCGCCGTCGGCGAACCGCTTCGGACGGATCAGCCCCACGGGTGCCGGCGACGTCGTCGCCGAGCTCGGCGACCGGCTCGATCCGGAGCTGGACCTCGTGCTCGACGGGGGACCGACGCCGCTGGGCATCGAGTCGACCGTCGTGGACCTCGCCGGCGCGACCCCCCGGCTGCTGCGCCCCGGCGGCGTGGCGGTGGAGGACGTCGAGGCCGTGGTCGGGCCGGTGGAGGTGGTCGAGCGGCGCGTGGTGGCCGAGGACGAGGTGGCCCCGGCGCCGGGCGGCCTGCTGCGGCACTACGCCCCGGGGACCCCGCTCGTGCTCGTCGACGGCGACGCCCGGACCGTCACCGACCTGCGGGCCGCGGTCGCGGCGCGGGGCGTCGACGTGCGGGCCCTGGCGCTCCCGCCCGGGCCCGACGAGGCGGCGACGGCGCTCTACCGGGTGCTGCGCGACGCCGACGGCCTGGGCGCCGACGTCCTGGTGGTCGGCGTCGTCGACCCCGCCGGCATCGGGCGGGCCGTCAACGACCGCCTGTTCCGTGCGGCCCACGGACGGGTCGTGACCGATGCGGGGTCGCGATCCGTGGACCGCGTGGTGGGGCAGGCGCGAGCATGAGGGCGGTTGTGTCGTGAGGGACCTGGGGCGCAGGAACGGGCGGAGCCGCGCGGTCGCGGGTCGCCCCGCGCTCGGGCTGCTGGCCCTGGTCGTCACGGCCGTGGTGCTGGCGGCCGGCTGCGGGACCCACGACAGCACCTCGGAGGTGGGCTCGTTCGGGTGGGGGACGCTCGACGACTCGCCGGGCGCGGCCGCCGCGGACGGTGCGCCGGGACCGCAGGTCATGTCGGAGGTGACGTACCCCGACGGCGCGGTCCCGACCGTGCCCCAGCCGGCGGTGCCGCCGGCCGAGGAGCCCACGACCGTGCCCGTGGTGCCGCCGCCCGCCGTGCTCGCCGCCCCGGCGGGTTCGGAGGCCACGCCCGCACCGGCTCCCGCCGCGCCCGAGGTCGTCCCCGGCGGGGCGCGGGCCATGGAGCGCCTGGACAGCGACGCCGCCCGGACCCTGGCCTCGCGCGCGCTCGGACGCATCCGGTTCGACTGGAAGACCGCCCTCCCGGGCTGGCAGATCCGGTTCCTGCCCGGCCGCGCCGGGCTGCGCGGCTCGACGTTCCCCGAGCAGCAGGTGATCGAGGTCTACGTGCGGTCGAGCGACCGCGTCGACGGCCTCGCCCACGTGATCGCCCACGAGATGGGTCACGCCATCGACGTGAGCCGCCTCGGCGACCTCCAGCACCGGCTCTGGTACCAGGCCCGTGGCATCCCGGCCTCGGTGCCGTGGTTCCCGGGCGGTTCGGGGGCCCGGGACTACGCCACGGGCGCGGGGGACTGGGCCGAGAGCTTCGCCCGGTGGCAGACCGGCGTCGGGTGGTACTCGGAGCTCGGGCCGCCGCCCGACGTCGCGCAGACCGCCGTGATGGCCGAGCTCGCCGGCCTGGCGTGAGTCAGGCGGGGCCCGGTCCGGTGCCGAGGGTCCGGGAGGTCCGCCGGTACACTGGTGGGTCGTCGTCCGCCGGACGGCGGTGCCGTCCGGCGTGGTGCGAACTCACGGGGGTCAGGTGACCGAACAGACGACGCGTGCGGCGACGAGCGCCCAGGGTCCGCGTCCGTCGCTGCTCCGGGGCCTCGTGAAGGCCTGCCGGCCCAAGCAGTGGGCCAAGAACGTGCTCGTCTTCGTCGCGCCCGCCGCGGCCGGGGTCCTCACCGAGGGCCACTACCTCCGCCTCGCGCTCCTCGGGTTCGTGGCCTTCTGCGCCGTGTCGTCGGCCACCTACCTGCTGAACGACATCCTGGACGTCGAGTCCGACCGCAAGCACCCGACGAAGTGCAACCGCCCGATCGCCTCCGGCGTGGTCCCCGTGCCCATGGCCGTCGGCCTGGCGGTCGTGCTGTTCATCGGCGGCGTGGCGCTCGCCGCGTACGACAGCTGGACCCTGGCCGGCGTCGTCGCCGGCTACGCCGTGCTGACCACCACCTACTCGATGTACCTGAAGCGCGTGGCGGTGCTGGACCTGGTCATCCTGTCGGCCGGGTTCATCCTCCGGCTGCTCGGCGGCGCCTACGCCACGGGCGTCGAGGTGTCGGAGTGGTTCCTGCTCGTCTCGCTCTTCGGCTCCCTGTTCATCGCGTCGGCCAAGCGCTACGCCGAGATGCGGGAGCTCGGCGACCGCGCCGCGGAGCTGCGGCCGACGCTGGGCGAGTACAGCGTCGAGTACCTCGGGCTGGTCCGCTCCGCGTCCGTCGCCGCCGTGATGATGAGCTACTGCCTCTGGGCCGTGGAGCGCGGCAAGCAGGGGGGCGGCGAGGCGACCCCGTGGGTCCAGCTGTCGATCATCCCCTTCGTGATCGCGATCCTGCGCTACGCGCTGCTCGTGGACCAGGGGAAGGGCTCCGCGCCCGAGGAGGTCCTGTCCGAGGACCGCATGATGCAGATCATGGGCGTCCTGCTCATCGTCTGCCTGTTCCTGGGGATCTACCTGTGACCGACCGACCCTCCGCCTCCGAGCTGCCCGACGGCGACTGGACCGAGGAGGTCCTGAGCGGCTGGGGGCGCACCGCGCCCACCCGGTCCGAGGTGCTCCACGCCCGGGACGAGGAGCAGGTGTCCGCCGCCGTGCAGGCGACGGGGCGGCGCGGCGTGCTCGCCCGCGGCCTCGGGCGGGCCTACGGCGACGGCGCCCAGAACGCCGGCGGCTGGGTCGTCGACGGCCCGGCCCGGTCCGGGCTGCTCGACGTCGACCTGTCGACCGGGGTCGCCCGCGTGCTCGCGGGCAGCAGCCTCGACTCCCTGATGCGCTGGCTCGTCCCGCTGGGCTGGTTCGTGCCCGTGACCCCCGGGACCCGCATGGTGAGCGTGGGCGGCGCGATCGCCGCGGACGTGCACGGCAAGAACCACCACGTGCGAGGCTCGTTCTGCGACCACGTGCTCTCGATGCGCATCGTCGACGGCCGTGGCGAGATCCGCGAGATCACGCCCGAGGGCGACCCCGAGGTGTTCTGGGCCACCGCCGGCGGCATGGGCCTCACCGGCGTGGTGCTCGACGCCACGATCCGGATGAAGCGCATCGGCTCGAGCCTCGTCTCGGTGGACACCGACCGGTCGACCGACCTCGACGACGTCATGGCGATGATGGTCGAGGGCGACGCCCGCTACGAGTACTCGGTGGCCTGGATCGACCTGTCGGCCCGCGGGAAGCGGATGGGTCGCTCGGTCCTCGAGCGCGGCACCTTCGCCACCGAGGAGGAGGCGCGGGCCTCCGGCATGAGCGACCCGCACCACTACACGACGCACATGTTCCCGTCGCCGCCCGACGTGTTCCCGAACGGGCTGCTGAACCCGCTGACGGTCCGTGCGTTCAACGAGGTGTGGTACCGCAAGGCCCCGTTCCGGAAGCGGGGCGAGCTCCGCGGGATCGAGGCGTTCTTCCACCCGCTCGACATGATCGCGGACTGGAACCGCGTGTACGGGCGGCGCGGCTTCCTGCAGTGGCAGTTCGCGGTGCCCGACGCGGAGACCGAGCTGGTCCGGCGTGCGGTCGACCGCATCTCGGCCGCGAGGATCGGGTCCGTCGTGAACGTCCTCAAGCGGTTCGGCCCCGGCAGCCCCGGTGCGCTGAGCTTCCCGATCCAGGGCTGGACGCTGTCGGTGGACATCCCCGTGCAGGCGGGGATCGAGGGCCTGCTGGACGAGCTCGACGAGGAGGTCGTGGCCGCCGGCGGCCGCATCTACCTCGCGAAGGACAGCCGGGTGCGGCCCGAGCTGCTCCCCGAGATGTACCCGCGCCTCGACGAGTGGCGCGAGGTGCGGGACAAGCTCGATCCCGAAGGCGTGTTCCGCAGCGACCTCGGCCGCCGCCTGCACCTGGTCTGACCGGGGCGGGCCGCCGTCGGCGCCCGCCCCGCGCGGTCAGCCGCCGACGTCCTTGGCGTACGAGTCGAGCGCCTGCTGGAACGTCGTGTTCGCCTGGTCGATCGCCGCCTTGGTCCCCACCCCGTTGAACGCCACGCTGTCCAGCGCGGCCCGGGTGGTGTTGCGGAACTCGTTGTACGGGCCGATGACCGGGCCGGGGAAGCCGGGGTTCAGCTCGCTCAGGCCCTGGTAGGCGGTGTTGAGCCACTTGCCCTTCGTGGTCGTCGTGAACTCCTTCTGCAGCGCCTGGTCGTCCTTCGCCGACTTCAGCACCGGCAGGTAGGAGGCCTTCAGCGTCCACTCGACCTGGTTGGCCGTCTGGAGGAAGTACTTCACGAAGTCCCAGGCGGCGGCGACGCCGTTCGCCTCCTTCGTCTTCACGAGGTACCAGGCGGAGCCGCCGATCTGGCCCTGCCCGGCCTCCTTCAGCCCTGGCTGGAGGCCGACGTCGATGTCCAGACCCTGCGACACCGCGCCCGGAGCGCCGCCGATGCCTTGGAGGTCCGACGCCTTGAGGGATCCCTCGAGCAGCGCGCTGACCGTGGTGATCGCGGCCGAGGTCTGGATGAGCATCGCCGAGGTCTTGTTGTTGAGGGCGAGGTACTCGTCGACACCCTGGTTCGAGCTCGGGATCGGCTTCATCAGGCCGTCGTCGATCATGGACTTGAACCAGTCGAAGATCTTGCGGGTGTTCGGCTGGTCGAGCTCCGACTTGGTGGCCAGGCCGCTGCGGCCGTTGTCCTCGTTCACGAGCGGCTTGCCGATGCCGGTGAGCCACTGCTCGAGGAACCACGAGTCGACCTTCATCACCACGGGCTGGGTCACGCCCGGCACGTTCGCGGCCTTGATCTTCTCGGCGACCGAGCGGATCTGGTCGAGCGTCTGCGGGAGCGACGTGGCGTCCACGCCGGCCTGCTCCAGGATCGCCTTGTTGACGTACAGCACCGGCGTCGAGACGCTGAACGCGCCCGGCCACAGCACGCCGTCGACCGTGTAGCCGGCCTTGACCGCGGGCAGGACGTCGTCGTACGTCGCCTTCGAGCTCGGATCCGCGGCCTGGCACGACGCCGCGGGGACGACCACGCCGGAGTCGATCATGAACTGCGTCGTGGTGTCCTCGGTGAGGACCAGGTCGGGGAGCGTCGACGGGTCGGCGAGCGAGTCCGTGAACTTCTTGAGGAGCTCCTCGTAGGTGCCCTGGGCCTGGACGTTGACCCGGACCTTGCTCTGGCTCGCGTTGAACTTCGCCGCCAGCTCCTCGAGCGTGGACTTCTGGAGGCCGACGTAGGCGTGCCAGATGGTGACGTCCACCGGGCCGGAGGCCGACTTCAGCGCGCCCACGGGGCAGTCCTTCGCGTTGACGGCCCCGGACCCGCCGCCCGAGGAACCGGACGAGCCCGAGCTCGTGTCGGACCCGTCGTCGCCGCTGCACGACGCCGCGACGAGCGCGAACGCCAGCACCGGGACGGCGAGCAGCCAGCCGAGGCGTCGGCGCGACCGCCGCCGCGCCGGCGCCGTCGTGGCGGCGGGCGGGAGATCGGCCGACGGGTGGTCGCCGGATCCGTCGCCGGCGCGTGTGCCCCGAGGTGCGGTCATGTGGTCGCTCGCTTTCTGGGGGTCGTTCCCGGACGCCAGTCTGCCCGGCCCCGCCGCCGGACACGACGACCGGGGCGTGGCCGGTGTCACGTCAGCCCTTGACCGCTCCGGCGGTCAGGCCACGCACGATCTGGCGCTGGAAGGCGATGAGCAGGACGACCAGGGGGAGCGACGCGATGACGGCGGCGGCGAACCCGATGTTCAGGTGGTCGACGCGGTCGCTCGCGATGCTCCGCAGGGCGACCTGCACGGTCTGCCACGCGTCCTTCGTCGACGCGAAGCGGGGCCACACGTACTGGTTCCACGCCCCGAGGAACGAGATGACGACGAAGCTGCCGATGATCGGCCGCGTCATCGGCATCGCCACGCGGAACAGGAAGCGCAGGTGGCCGTAGCCGTCGAGCGTGGCGGCGTCGCGCAGGTCGCCGGGCACGCCGAGGAACCCCTGGCGGATCAGGAAGATGCCGAACGCGGTGGCGAGGAACGGCAGCGTGAGCCCGGGCACCGAGTTGAGCAGGCTGAGGTCCCGGATCGTCTGGATGTTGGCGACGAGCGTGACCTCGATCGGCAGCAGCAGCGTGGCGACCACGAGCGCGAACAGCAGCCGCTTGAGCGGGAACTCGAGGAACGCGAACGCGTAGGCGGCGAGGACCGACGTGAGCAGCTGCGCCACCACGATGATGACGGTGACGACGAACGACAGCCCGAGCGCGCGGCCGAGGTCGGCCTCGGAGAACGCGCGGCTGAAGACGTCCCACTCGGTGCCGACCGGGTACAGCGGCTGGCCCTGCGCCACGTACTCGAGCGGGTTGGAGAGCGCCCGCAGCAGCAGCATGTAGACGGGGAAGAGGACGACGACCGACAGCGCGGTGAGGAGCAGGTACCAGCCGGCGGCGCGCCACCCGCGCCCGCCCGACGGGGCGCCGGCCGTGACCGCGCCGGGGGTCGGGCC
>JAEVYS010000019.1 GCA_023392635.1 Actinomycetes bacterium
CCGCCGGCGGGTCCCCGCGCGGGACCACCGAGAAGATGACCCGGATCCGGGCCACGATCGCCCGCCGCATGGTGGAGTCGCTGCAGGTCTCGGCCCAGCTCACTGCCACCGTCGAGGTCGACCTGACCGGCATCTCCAAGCTGCGCGCGAAGGAGAAGGACTCCTTCCGCGCCCGCGAGGGCGTCAGCCTGTCGTACCTGCCCTTCATCACCAAGGCAGCCGTCGAGGCGCTCAAACAGTTCCCGAAGGTGAACGCGACCATCGACACCGAGGCCGGGACGATCACCTACGCCGATGCCGAGCACGTGGGCATCGCGGTCGACACCGACAAGGGACTGATGGTCCCGGTGATCAAGGACGCCGGCGACCTGTCGGTGACGGGCCTGGCGAAGAAGATCGGCGATCTCGCCTCGCGGAGCCGCTCGAACAAGGTGACTCCGGACGAGTTGAGCGGCGGCACCTTCACGATCACCAACTACGGCTCGGCCGGTACCCTGTTCGACACCCCGATCATCAACCAGCCGCAGGTGGCCATCCTGGGCACGGGTGCGCTGGTGAAGCGGCCCATGGTCGTGAAGGATCCGAACCTGGGCGAGATCATCGCGGTGCGGGACATGATGTACCTGTCGATGAGCTACGACCACCGGCTGGTCGACGGTGCGGACGCTGCGCGCTTCCTGAGCTTCGTGAAGGCGCGGCTCGAGGAGGGCGAGTTCGACCTGTGACGGCGGCTCCGCAGGCTCCCCGCGACCAGGTCGCCGACGCGCGGCCGGTCGAGTACCGCTACGTCGGGATCACCGAGGGGCTGCTCGCCGACTACCACGAGGCGTGGGCACTGCAGCGCGCGGTGCATGCCCGCGTCGCGTCCGGCGAGCTCGGCCCGCAGGTGCTCTACGTGGAGCACCCGCCGGTCTACACCGCCGGGCGTCGTACCGAGCCCCACGAGCGGCCCTCGGACGGCACCCCGGTGGTGGACGTCGACCGGGGAGGCAAGATCACCTACCACGGCCCGGGCCAGTTGGTCGGCTACCCGATCGTGTTCCTGCCGCGGGGCATCGGCGTCGTCGACTACGTCCGTCGTGTGGAGGAGGCGCTGATCCGGCTGCTGGCGGGGTACGGCGTGGCCACCGGACGCGTTCCGGGCCGCACGGGGGTGTGGCTGGCCGCCGACGACGAGCGCCCCGAGCGCAAGATCGCCGCGATCGGCATCCGGGTCTCCCGGCAGACGACCATGCACGGTTTCGCCCTCAACGTCGCGAGCGACCTCGCCGACTTCGGGCGCATCGTGCCGTGCGGCATCGCCGATGCCGGCGTGACATCGCTCGAAGCCGAGCTCGGCTCCGCCCCGTCCCTGGCCGAGGTGGGACGCGACCTCGAACCGCACCTCAGCGAACTGCTCGCCTTCCGTCCCTTCGAGCTCTCGCCCGACCTCCACCCCGTCGCATTGCCGCAACCCGTGCCCGCGGCCACGCCCCCGGTACCACCGACCATCACCTACGGCCTCACCGGCTGACGCCGACGCCTGGCGGGGTTCCGTCCACAGCGAACCACGGAGGCGGGCTCGACAACGGCAGTTACCATTGCCGGGTGACAGACACCCAGCCGCGTCGGCTCCTCCGGCTCGAGGTGCGCAACGCGCAGACCCCCATCGAGCGCAAGCCGCCGTGGATCAAGACCACCGCCACGATGGGTCCCGACTACCGGGAGCTCCAGCAGTTGGTGAAGGACGAGGGCCTGCACACGGTGTGCCAGGAGGCCGGCTGCCCGAACATCTTCGAGTGCTGGCAGGACCGCGAGGCCACGTTCCTGATCGGCGGTGACTCGTGCACCCGGCGTTGCGACTTCTGCCAGATCGAGTCCCGCAAGCCGTCCGGCTACGACACCGCGGAGCCCCTGCGGGTCGCCGAGTCGGTGCGGACCATGGGTCTGCGCTACGCCACGGTCACCGGCGTCTGCCGCGACGACCTCGAGGACGAGGGTGCCTGGCTGTACTCGGAGACGATCCGCCAGATCCACGCGCTGAACCCCGGTGTCGGGGTCGAGATGCTCGCCCCGGACTTCTCCGGGCGCCGCGAGCTGCTGCAGCAGCTGTTCGACACCCGTCCGGAGGTGTTCGCGCACAACGTCGAGACCGTGCCGCGGATCTTCAAGCAGATCCGTCCCGGCTTCCGCTACGACAAGTCGCTGCAGGTGCTCACCTGGGCCCGGGAGGAAGGGCTGGTGACGAAGTCGAACCTGATCCTCGGCATGGGCGAGACCCGCGAGGAGATCAGCGAGGCGATGCGTGACCTGCACGCCGCCGGCACCGAGCTCCTGACGATCACGCAGTACCTGCGGCCGTCCGTCCGCCACCACCCGATCGACCGCTGGGTGACGCCGGGGGAGTTCGACGACCTGGCCGGGGAAGCCACCGCAATTGGCTTTGTCGGCGTGTTGAGCGGACCATTGGTACGTTCTTCCTACCGAGCCGGCCGGCTGTACCGGCAGGCCATGGCGGCCCGCGAGAAGCAGCCGTCCCACGAGACCCGGAGTGCATGATGGCAAGCGAGAAGGCCAAGGAACTGGCCGCCAAGCAGAAGGCCGAAGTAGCGGCGGCGAAGCTGGCGAAGAAGAACTCGACCAACCCCAGGGACTGGCCCTGGTACCGGCAGTTCTGGCAGACCTACAAGGTCACCGCCGAAGCTGACAAGCAGCTCAACCTCTACCTCGCCGGCGCCTTCCTCGCCGTGGTGGCCGTCGGCATCGTCGTCGGCCTCCTGTTCCCGCCGCTGTGGATGTGGCTGCTCCTGGGCGTGATGGGGGGCATCACGGCCGCGCTGTGGGTGCTGCTGGATCGCGCCAAGAAGGCGACCTTCGTCCGCTACGCGGGCCAGCCGGGCTCGGCCGAGGTCGCCTTGAGCATGCTCGACAAGAAGAAGTGGTTCTACACCCCCGTGATCACCGCCACCCGCCAGCTGGACGTGATCCACCGTGCCGTCGGCCCGGGCGGCATCGTCCTGATCGGCGAGGGCGCAGCGAGCCGGGTCAAGACCCTGCTGGCCGCCGAGACCAAGAAGCACGAGCAGGTGGCGTACGGCGTCGTCGTCACGACCATCGTCATGGGCGAGGGCGAGGGCCAGGTACCGCTCGCAAAGCTGGCCGACACCATCAAGAAGCTGCCCAAGAAGCTCGAGCCCAGCCAGGTGACCGACGTCAAGGCGCGCCTGAAGGCGCTCGACGCGGTGCGCCCGAAGGTTCCGATGCCGCGCGGTCCGATGCCCACGATGAAGGGCGTCAACCGGGCGATGCGCGGACGCTGAGCGCCCGGCTTGGCGAATCTGGTCAACGCCGAACGGGTCAGCGTCGCGTTCGGCACACGCATCCTGCTCGACGGCGTCAGCCTGGGCCTCGACACCGGTGACGTGGTGGGCGTCGTCGGCCGCAACGGCGACGGCAAGACCACCCTGCTGAAGTTGCTGGTCGGCGAGCGCGAGCCCGACTCGGGCCAGGTGGTGCGCAACCGATCGGCATCCATCGGCCACCTCGGGCAGGTCGAGGACTTCCCCGCCGGCGCGACCATCCGCGACGTGGTGGTCGGCGGCCACCCCGACCACGTCTGGGCGGCGGACCGGGCCAAGCGCGCCGTCGTCACCCACCTGCTGGGCACGCTGGAACTCGCTCGTCCCGTCGCGGAGCTCAGCGGCGGGGAGCGGCGACGTGTCGGCCTGGCGGCCGCTCTGCTGGCCGGCCCTGACCTCCTGGTGCTCGACGAGCCCACCAACCACCTGGACGTGGAGGCCATCGCCTGGCTGGCCGCCCACCTCAACCTGCTGCAGGCTGCCGGCACGGCCATGCTCGTGGTCAGCCACGACCGCTGGTTCCTTGACGCGGTGTGCACCCGCGTGTGGGAGGTCCACGACGCCGCCGTCGACGCCTACGACGGCGGCTACGCGGCGTACGTCCTCGCCCGCGCCGAGCGCGTGCGCCAGGCCGCCGCGAACGAGGCCCGGCGCCAGAACCTCATCCGCAAGGAGCTTGCGTGGCTGCGTCGCGGCCCGCCCGCGAGAACCAGCAAGCCACGCTTCCGGATCGACGCGGCCAACGCCCTGATCCGCGACGAGCCGCCCGCGCGCGACGTGATCGCCCTGCGGGAGTTCGCCACCGCCCGGCTCGGCAAGGACGTCCTCGACCTCCACGGCGTGACCTACGCGATCCCGGACGGGCGGACACTGCTCGACCATCTCGACTGGTCGATCGGGCCCGGCGACCGCATCGGCATCGTCGGCGTGAACGGATCGGGCAAGACCACGTTGCTGCGCCTGCTGTCCGGCGAGGTCGCCCCGCAGGAGGGCAGGGTGAAGCAGGGACGCACGCTGCGGCTCGGCCACCTCACCCAATCGGTGACCGCGGTGGAGCCGTCCGGCAACCCTGCAGTGCTGGCCCAGGAGCCGCTCGACGACAACGAGCGCGTCCTGGAGTCGGTGCAGCGCCTGCAGAACCAGACCCGGCTCGCGACCGGCCGGGACGTGTCCGCGTCCAGCCTGCTGGAGGACTTCGGCTTCTCCGGCCAGAAGCTGGTTACCCGCATCGGCGAGCTGTCCGGCGGTGAGCGACGACGGCTGCAGTTCCTGCGGCTGCTGCTCGGCGAGCCCAATGTCCTGCTGCTCGACGAGCCGACCAACGACCTCGACATCGACACCCTGACCGTGATCGAGGACTACCTCGACGGCTGGCCGGGCACCCTGATCGTCGTGTCCCACGACCGCTACTTCCTGGAGCGCACCTGCGACGTGCAGTACGCGCTGCTCGGCGACGGCAGCTGCGTCCTGCTGCCGGGCGGGGTGGAGGAGTACCTCGAGCGCCGTCGCGCGGCCGGCTCCGGGCCCGCCGCCGACGCCGAGGACAGCGCACGCGGCCGGGCCACCGCCAGCGACGCAGCCCGCCAGCGGCAGGCCCGCAAGGACCTCGCCCGGGTCGAGGCCCAGCTGGCGAAGGTCGGCGGCCGCATCGACGAACTGCACGCCCAACTCGCCCGGCACGCCGCGGACTACGAGAGACTGGTGGCCCTCGGAGCCGAACTCGACAACGAGCTCGCCCGGCAGGACGACCTGGAGGGGCAGTGGCTGGAACTGGCCGAGACGGTGGGCGAGGGGTAGCCCGGACCCGCACGGTGCTCGGGGTGCTGTTCGCCCTGCTCGCCGGGCTGCTGGTCCCGGTCGCCCTCGTGGCCGGCTGGGCGCACGACCAGATCGAGGACACCGGGGCGTTCGTCGCGCGCTACGCGCCGCTCGCACGCGATCCCCGCGTCCAGGAGGTGGTGACGTCGTCGTTGACCGAGGCGATCACCGGCCAGCTCGGGCTCCAGGACAACCGCCTGGCCACGGCGCTGGTGACCCGGACGGTGTCGCAGTTCAGCGGCAGCGACGCGTTCGAGGCCGCCTGGACCACCGGCCTGCGCCTGGCCCACGCCGAGTTGCGCGCCCTACTGACCGGCGACCTCGAGCGGCTCCAGGTCGTCGACGGGCAGGTCCAGCTGCGCCTCGCCCCCTTCGCGGACGCCGTCAAGGACCGGCTGTCGCAGGCCGGAGTCCCGTTCGTCGACCGGCTTCCGCCGGTGACCGGGGGGATCACCCTGCTCCGGGTCGATCCCGGGCTCCTGCCCGCCCTGCAGGCGTCCTACCGCGTGCTCCAGGTCGGTGCCGCCTGGCTGGGCATGGTGGCCGCGGTCCTGGCCGTCACCGCCATCGCGGCCTGGCCACGTCGCCGTGCCGCCCTGGTGACGCTCGGCCTCGCCGTCGCGGTCGCGACGCTCGCCGTCTGGGCGGTCGCCGCGACGGCCGTGGGCATGCTGCTGGCCGGCCTCGCCGCACCCCTGGCCAGCCTGGCCGGCGCGCTGGCCGACCTCGCGCTCCTCCCGCTGAAGTCACCGGCGCTCGCCTTTGTGGTGTGCGGGTCGCTGCTGGCGTTCCTCAGTGGGCTGGCCGCGCCCGCCTCCGCGA
>JAEVYS010000077.1 GCA_023392635.1 Actinomycetes bacterium
CGCCCCGGTGGCGCCCCCGGACGTGGTGGCGTCGGCGGTCCCCCCGGTGCGGGTGGACCTCCCGGTGGCGGCGGCCGTGGTGGCCGTGGTGGCCGTGGCGGCTCGGGCACCCAGGGTGCGTTCGGCCGTCCCGGCGGTCCTACCAAGCGCGGTCGCAAGAGCAAGAAGCAGCGCAGGCAGGAATTCGACCAGATGGAGGCGCCGAGCATTGGTGGCGTGCGCGTCCGCCAGGGCGACGGACAGACCGTCCGCCTGCGTCGGGGTTCCTCGCTGACCGACCTCGCCGAGAAGATCGGCGTCGAGCCGGCGTCCCTGGTCCAGGTGCTGTTCCACCTCGGCGAGATGGTCAACGCCACCCAGTCGGTGGCCGACGACACGCTGCAGGTGCTGGGTGCCGAGCTCAACTACAACATCGAGGTCGTCTCCCCCGAGGACGAGGACCGCGAGCTGCTGGAGAGCTTCGACATCGAGTTCGGCGAGAACGAGGGCGGCGAGGAGGACCTCGCACCCCGTCCGCCGGCCGTCACCGTCATGGGTCACGTCGACCACGGCAAGACGAAGCTGCTGGACGCGCTGCGGAACACCAACGTCGTCGCCGGTGAGGCCGGTGGCATCACGCAGGCGATCGGCGCCTACCAGGTCTCCACCGAGGTGGACGGCCAGGAGCGCAAGATCACCTTCATCGACACCCCGGGCCACGAGGCGTTCACCGCCATGCGTGCCCGCGGCGCGAAGTCGACCGACATCGCCGTGCTGGTGGTGGCGGCCGATGACGGCGTGATGCCGCAGACGATCGAGGCGCTCAACCACGCCAAGGCGGCCGACGTGCCGATCGTGGTCGCGGTGAACAAGATCGACAAGGAGGCTGCCGACCCGGTCAAGGTCCGCGGCCAGCTCACCGAGTACGGCCTGGTGCCGGAGGAGTACGGCGGCGACACGATGTTCGTCGACGTCTCCGCCACCGCCAGGCTGGGCCTGGACGAGCTACTCGAAGCGATCGTGCTGACCGCGGACGCGTCCCTCGACCTGCGCGCCAACCCCGACATGCCGGCGCAGGGCGTCGCCATCGAGGCGCACCTGGACAAGGGCCGCGGTCCGGTGGCCACCGTCCTGGTGCACCGCGGCACGCTGCACACCGGCGACTCGATCGTTGCCGGGTCGGCCTACGGCCGCGTCCGCGCCCTGATCAACGACCAGGGCCAGACCGTGGACGAGGCTCCGCCCTCGATGCCGGTCCAGGTGCTCGGCCTGACGTCCGTCCCGGGTGCTGGTGACAACTTCCTGGTCGTCGAGGACGACCGGATGGCGCGCCAGATCGCCGAGAAGCGGGAGGCCCGCCAGCGCGCGGCCATGCTGGCCAAGACCACCCGTCGCAAGACGCTCGACCAGCTGTTCGAGCAGCTGGCCAAGGGCGAGACGCAGGAACTGCGACTCATCCTCAAGGGCGACTCGGCCGGTGCCGTGGAGGCCCTGGAGGACGCGCTGCTCCAGATCGACGTCGGCGACGAGGTCGACCTTCGGGTCATCGACCGCGGTGTCGGCGCGATCACCGAGACCAACGTCAGCCTGGCCGCCGCGTCCGACGCCGTCATCATCGGCTTCAACGTGCGGCCGCAGGGCAAGGCCACTCAGCTGGCCGACGCCGAGGGCGTCGACATCCGGTACTACTCGGTCATCTACTCCGCGATCGACGAGGTCGAGGCGGCCCTGAAGGGCATGCTGAAGCCGATCTTCGAGGAGAAGACCCGTGGGCAGGCGGAGATCCGCGAGATCTTCCGCAGCTCGAAGTTCGGTGTCATCGCCGGCTGTATGGTCATCGACGGCTCGATCCGGCGCAACGCCAAGGCCCGGCTCCTGCGGGACGGGGTGGTGGTCGCTGAGACCTCCATCGCGTCGCTCCGCAGGGAGAAGGACGACGCGACCGAGGTCCGCGAGGGCTTCGAGTGCGGCATGACGTTGCAGAACTTCTCCGACATCCGGATCGGCGACATCATCGAGACCTACGAGATGGTGGAGAAGCCGCGGGACTGAACCGCTGAACGGATGCGGGCCCGGTGACCTCCGGGCCCGCATCCCGACCCTCTCAAGGAGCAACCATGGGCAGCCCGCGTTACGCCAAGATCTCCGAGCAGATCAAGGTGATCATCGCGCAGATGCTGGAACGCCGGATCAAGGACCCGCGCCTCGGGTTCGTGACCATCACCGACGTCCGGATCACCGGGGACGGCCGCGAGGCGACCGTCTTCTACACCGTCCTCGGCGATGCCGAGGCACGGGCCGAGAGCGCGGTCGCGCTGCAGTCGGCCACCGGCCTGCTGCGTTCGACGGTCGGCAAGCAGCTCGGACTGAAGTTCACGCCCACCCTGGCGTTCGTCCTGGACGGGGTGGAAGAGGACGCCGCGCACCTCGAGGACGTGCTCGCCCGCGCGCGCGCCCAGGACGCCGCGGTGGCGGCGCAGGCGGCGGGCGCAACCTACGCCGGCGACGCCGACCCGTACCGCAGGCCGGACGAGGACGACGACGCCGATGAGGCATGATCGCCCCCGACACCCGCAAGCTGTGAGTTAGGCCGTGACTACGCCGCCCAACTCACAGCTTGCGACGGGGGACGGGATCGTCGTCGTCGACAAGCCCGGGGGCTGGACCTCCCACCAGGTCGTCGGTCGCGTCCGCCGGCTGCTCGGCACCCGGAAGGTGGGGCACGCCGGCACCCTCGACCCGATGGCCACCGGCGTTCTGCTGGTCGGTGTGAACCGGGCCACCCGGCTGCTCGGCCACCTCGCCGGGCACGACAAGACCTACACCGCCACCATCTGCCTCGGCCGGACCACGGTGACGGACGATGCCGAGGGCGAGCCGGTGAGCTGGACGGGCGCCGCCGGCATCACGGAAGCCGATGTCAGGGCTGCGATCGCACCCCTGACCGGCGTGATCCGCCAGGTGCCCTCCGCCGTATCGGCGATCAAGGTCGACGGCAAGCGTGCCTACGCCCGGGTGCGGGCCGGCGAGGAGGTCGAGCTGAAGGCTCGTGAGGTCACCGTGAGCCGCTTCGACGTGCTGGACGTGCGACCGGACGCGAGCTTCGGCTGGGTCGGGGGCGTCGCGGCCAACCCTCCGCTGCTGAACGTCGACGTGGTGGTGGACTGCTCGTCCGGCACCTACATCCGCGCACTCGCCCGCGACCTCGGCGCGGCACTGGGGACCGGCGGGCACCTGACGGCCCTGCGCCGCACCCGCGTGGGCGGCTTCGACCTGTCGCTGGTCGCCCTCGACGAGCACGGCCTCGCGGCAGACGAGCCGCCGCGCCTGCTGCCCCTCGCCGAGGTGGCGCGCCGCGCATTCCCCGTGGTCGAGGTCGACGCCGACCAGGCCCGCGAGGTCGGCTACGGCCGCAGCCTGGGCCTCTCGGTCCCCTCCGACCCCACCGCGCTGGTGGCGGACGGCGACCTGCTCGCCCTCTACCGGCCCGGCGAGGACGGGCGGGCGCACCCCGTCGCGGTTCTTGCTCCGGCCAGTTGCTAGGGTGCGTAGTCGGTGCATCCGGACAATCCGCGGAAGGCGAAAGTGAGCGCAACAACCGTCGTCATCGGCAACTTCGATGGCGTCCACCCGGGCCATCGCGAGGTGCTCGCCGAAGCCAGGCGCCGACGTCCGGACCTCCCCCTGGTCGTGGTGACCTTCTGGCCGCACCCGGTCTCGGTGCTGCGCCCGGAGGTCGGACCCATGCTGCTGACGTCGCTCGAGGCGAGGATCGAACTGCTCACCGCAGCGGGTGCGGACCGGGTCGAGGTGATCAACTTCACCCGTGAGTTCGCGGGCTGGTCCCCGGCGGACTTCGTGGAGCGGGTACTGGTGCCCCTGGAGCCCGCGGTCATCGTGGTGGGGGAGAACTTCCGCTTCGGCCACCTCGCCGCCGGTACCGTGGGGACGCTGCGGGAGCTCGCGCGCGGCCGGTTCGAGGTCGACGCCCTTCCCCTGGTGCGATTCGAGAGCGAGGAGACCTGCTCCACGCTCATCCGCCAGGCGCTGGCGGACGGCGATGTCGCCCACGCCGCGGAGCACCTGGGACGCCCGTTCAGCTTCCGTGGCGTCGTCGCGCACGGCGACCGCCGTGGCCGAACCCTCGGCTACCCGACCGCCAACCTGCCGGTGCCCGCCGACCTGGCCTGTCCCGCCGACGGGGTCTATGCCGGGTGGGTGACACGCCGCGACGGCCTGGACGCCCACGGCGAGGCCCTCGCCGTGGACGAGCCCCTTCCGCGCTGGCCCGCCGCCATCTCGGTCGGCACGAATCCCACCTTCGACGGCCTCACCCGGAGGGTGGAGTCGTACGTGCTCGATCGCGACGACCTCGAGCTCTACGACGCGCCGATCTCGGTGGAGTTCATCGCCCGCATCCGCGGCCAGGTGCGGTTCACCGACATCGACGAGCTGGTCGCGCAGATGGCCGACGACGTCGTCCGCTGCCACCGGCTCCTTGGTATCGAACCGTAATCTCGCAGTCCTTCCAAAGCCCCCTTGTCGGGGGCAGAATTGTCCCATGTTCGGGCTCGGTCCGATCCGGCGCTGGTTCCGGCGCCCCGCCGAGCCGGTGAGCTCAGCCTCAGCCGGCCTGAATCTCGCTGCCGCGGATGTCGAGGAACTCGCCGCCGTCGGCCGGCAGATCGCAGCGGAGTACGGGGTGAGTTCACCGGCCGTCCTGTCGGCGAACCTCCAGCGACTGATCCGCCGCCAGGTGCCGGTTCGCGCCCTCCGCGCCGCGGAGGTGCGCAGCGTGTGCGGGCTGCACTTCGCGGACGGAACCGTGGTGCTGGTGCGGGGACGCCACTCCGGAGACCTCGGCCGGGTGGCCGTCGGCATCCAGTTCGGCCCGGTCCGGCTGGAGGACTACCACTCCGAGGCCGGCCAGGTGACCCTCGACGTCAGCTACGGCGGTCGCCACGACCAGCTGTGCGTCCTCGGGGTGACCGGCCCGCGGTGACCCGGGGGCCGGCGGCTCAGCGCGTGAGCAGCGACTTGCGATAGATCGCGTCCGTCTGTTCGGTGCTGTAGAGCGCCCCGCTCGCGTCCACGGCCTCGTAGGTCGTGAGGGCGTGGTCGCCGGTGGGGGTGTAGTCGAGCCCGATGTACATCGGGATCGCCGCCTCGTTGTCGGGGTTCACCCTCAAGAACACCTCGACGAAGCCGAGCGCGGACGCCTGCTGCTCGAGGAAGGTGGTCAGCGCGCGGGCGGCTCCCTGCCTGCGGAACTGCGGGTACACCCAGAGGTTCTTCAGTTCGGGGCAGAGCGGTCCGTCGGGACGACAGTCCAGCACGCTGGTGCCGATCGGCTCCCCTTCACGCAGGGCGATCGCGTAGAAGTAGTCGCCCGCCGACTGTCGATCGAAGTGTTTCTGGGCGATGCGGGCCGATGGGTGGACCTCCAGCGCGTGGAGGGCCGGAAGGTCATCCGCTGTGCACAGGCGCACGGTGATCGGGTCGAGGGGCATGCAACCTCCGTTGTGGTGGAACCCGGGCTCCCAGTGTTGCCCGTCGGCCAAACCGGGGTCCAGCCGTCTTGCCCTGCGAATGGAACTGAACACTGTTAACGATTCGGCAACGATCGCGCGACTCGCCTGCGACCGGCGCCGAAGAAGGACTATCTGTGGCTCACACGGACGTGTACCCAAGGGGGGAACAGATGAACACCAGGCAGCTGGTCGGCACCGTCGCCGGTCTCATGCTGTTGGCCGCGTGCGCCCAGCCGGCCCAGCCGGCCGCTCCGGGCGCCTCGAGCGCCGCGTCGGTGCCGGCGACCTCGGCCGGCGCTTCTGACGGCAACGACATCGAAGGCTTCATGGGGGCTGTGGTGGCCGCCCAGCGAGCCGTCAGGACCTACGCGATCGACATGCGCATGCAGGCGCCCGTCGCCGGCTCGCAGACCGAGATCGTGATGAAGGGGGTCATCGACCAGACCGACCCGGCGAACATCAACATGCGCATGGACATGGACATGGGCGGGCTGGCGATGAAGACCCTCAAGGTCGACGGCGACATGTACGTGCAGCTGGGAGCCACCGGTACGAAGTGGATGAAGGTGCCCAAGGACCAGATGGCGCAGTACGAGAGCACCACCGACTCCGCCGACCTCACCGTGGGGCTGGAGAAGGCGAAGGGCGCGATGAAGTCGATCGACCTCGTGGGGGAGGAGGCGGTCGATGGCGTGGCGACGAAGCACTACCGGATCACCGTGGACGCCAAGGGGCTTTCCTCGATCACGGGCTCGGACGCCTCACTCGCCGATGAGGACTTCGCCTACGACGTGTGGCTCGACGCGTCCAGCCGGCTGCGCAAGGTGGCGATGGACGTCACCGCCAGGGCCGACGGCGAGGACCTGCCGCTGAAGGTCGCGGCAACCATGGGCCGCTACGACGAGCCGGTCTCGATCACCGCCCCAGCGGCGAAGGACGTGGTGGAGATGGACGGGTAGCCAGCAGCCGGACGGAAGAGAGGGGACGGTCCCGACGCATCGGGAACCGTCCCCTTTCGTTCAGGCGGGTCGAGTCAGCCGAGCGCCTTGATGATGTCCTCGACGCGCTCCTTGGCGTCGCCGAAGAGCATCGAGGTGTTCTCCTTGAAGAACAGCGGGTTCTGCACCCCGGCGTAGCCGGTGGCCATCGACCGCTTGAACACGATCACGCTGTCGGCCTTCCACACCTCGAGCACCGGCATGCCCGCGATGGGGGAGGACGGGTCGTCCAGCGCCGCCGGGTTGACGGTGTCGTTGGCGCCGATCACCAGCACGACGTCCGTGCCGGCGAAGTCGTCGTTGATCTCGTCCATCTCCAGCACGATGTCGTAGGGGACGTGGGCCTCGGCCAGGAGCACGTTCATGTGCCCCGGCAGTCGCCCGGCCACCGGGTGCACGCCGAACCGGACGTTCACCCCGTGCGCGCGAAGCTTCGCGGTGAGGTCGGCGACCGGGTACTGCGCCTTGGCGACCGCCATGCCGTAACCCGGGGTGATGATGACCGACTTGGAGTTCCACAGCAGGTCGGCCGCAGCGGCGGCGTCGATCTCGCGGTGCTCGCCCTGCTCCTCGCCGGACGTGACCGCGACCGTGCCACCGTCGGAGCCGAAGCCGCCGAGGATCACCGAGACGAACGAGCGGTTCATCGCACGGCACATGATGTAGCTGAGGATCGCACCGGAGGAACCCACCAGGGAGCCGGTGATGATCAGCAGGTTGTTGCCCAGCATGAAACCGGCTGCCGCCGCGGCCCAGCCCGAGTACGAGTTGAGCATCGACACCACGACCGGCATGTCGCCCCCACCGATGGCCGCGACCATGTGGAAGCCCAGGGCGAAGCCGATCAGGGCGATCACGATCACCAGCACCCAGCCCAGCCCTGCGTTGTCCTCCGCCGCCATCACGAACCACACCATCAAGGCGAGGAACACCACGAACGCCCCGAGGTTCAGCAGATTGCGCCCGGGCAGCGTGAGGGGCTTCGACGACATCTTGGCTGACAGCTTCAGGTACGCCACGACCGAACCGGTGAAGGTGTACGCGCCGATCAGGACGCCCAGGGCCACCTCGACGAGGTGCACGGCCCCTCCGGCGCCGTCCGGCGCCGCGAAGGAGTTGAAGCCGACCAGCACGGCCGCCATGCCGACGAAGGAGTGGAAGGCTGCGATCAGCTCGGGCATCTGCGTCATCTCGACGCGACGCGCGATCGGGGTGCCGATCACGGCTCCGATGGCCAGGACGGCCACGATCAGCAGGCCGGTGACCAGGACCGACTGCCGGTGGGCCGGGTCCTCAGCGGAGAGTGACAGCGAATGGATGATCGTGGCCACGAGGGCCAGCGCCATGCCGACCATGCCGGCGATGTTGCCCGTGCGGGCGGTCGTCTGCCTGGAGAGCCCGGCGAGGGAGAGGATGAACAGGATGCCGGCGACGATGTAGAGGCCCTGGACGAGGGACAACAGCATCTCAGGCCTCCTTCCTGAACATGCCGAGCATTCGGTACGACACCAGGAACCCGCCGAAGATGTTGATCGAGGCGATCGTGGCGGCGATGAACGACATCACGAGCACGGCGACGTTCGTCGAGCCCAGTTGCAGCAGGGCGCCGACCAGGATGATGCCCGAGATGGCATTGGTCTGGGCCATCAGCGGGGTGTGCAGCGAGTGCGAGACGCCGCTCACCACGTAGAAGCCCACCACCACGGCGAGGGCGAACACGGTGAACGCCCCGACGAAGCTCGCCGGGGAGAAGCTCACGGCCAGCACGACGAGGGCCGCGGCGACCGCCGACCAGGTGAGGCGTCGGGTCGTGCGCGTCCTCGCCACCGCGGCCTCCCGCGCCGCCTTGACCGCGGGGTCCTCCGCGGGGGTAGCGACCGCGACGGCGGCCGCCGCCGACACCTGCACGGGCGGCGGTGGCCACAGCACCTCGCCCTCCCGCTGGACGGTCATGCCGCGCACCACGACGTCGTCGAGGTCGAGGACCACCTCGCCGTCCTTGGCGGGCGCGAGCAGCTTGAACAGGTTCACCACATTGGTCCCGTACAGCTGGGACGCCTGCGTCGGGAGCCGACCCGCCAGGTCGGTGTACCCGATGATCTTCACGCCGTTGGCGGTGGTGACCACCTCGTCGGGACGTGAGCCCTCGACGTTGCCGCCGTTGGCCGCGGCCATGTCCACGATCACCGAACCCGGCCGCATCGACGCCACCATCTCAGCGGTGAGCAGGCGCGGGGCCGGACGTCCCGGGATCAGGGCGGTGGTGATGATGATGTCGACGTCCTTGGCCTGCTCGGCGTAGAGCTCGGCAGCGGCGAGCTTGTAGTCCTCGCCCATCTCCCGCGCGTAGCCGTCGGTGGAGACCTGCTGGGTGGAGGCTCGCGGAGACACGAACTCCCCGCCCATGGACGCGACCTGCTCGGCAACCTCGGGCCGGGTATCGGTGGCCCGGACGATCGCGCCCAGCGACTTCGCCGTGCCGATCGCGGCCAGGCCGGCCACGCCGGCGCCGGCGACCAGGACCTTGGCCGGCGGGACCTTGCCCGCGGCGGTCACCTGGCCGGTGAAGAAGGAGCCGAACAGGTTGGCTGCCTCGACCACGGCCCGGTAGCCGGCGATGTTCGCCATCGAGGACAGGACGTCCAGTGCCTGTGCGCGGGAGATGCGGGGGACGGCGTCCATGGCCAGCACGGTGATCTTCCGGGTGGCCAGCTTCGCGAGCAGCTCGGGACTGCGTCCCGGCGCGATCAGCGCGATCAGCACCGCGCCGTCGGCCAGCCGGTCGATCTCCGCGTCGGTGGGAGCGTTGATCTTGGCGACGACCGGTGAGGCCCACACGGTGGCCTCGTCGGCGACCGTCGCCCCGGCCGCCGTGAATTCCGCGTCCGGATAGGACGACTTCACGCCGGCACCGGCCTCGACGGCGACGCTGAAGCCGAGCTTGATCAGCTGGGCCACGGTCTTGGGGGTGGCTGCCACCCGTGTTTCTCCCGCAGAGACCTCGCGGGGAATCCCGATCTGCATCTTCGTTGACTGTCCTTCCGATGTTCGAACGCGCGAACCCGGAGGTAGCGTAGTGGTGAAAGTGCTACTGGACGCACGGAATGCCGATGGTGGGCACCGTGCGCCGGGGGCGGATTGGCGCCGGTCAGACCGGTGCCGGTAGAGTGAGCACGCCGTCAAGACGGCCGCGGACGCCCAAGAGCTCCCGACGATCCTCGATTCTCACGATCTTCGTGCCAGATGGCAGGGGAGCGCCGCGCAACGGGAAACCGAAAGGAGAGCAGCGCACGATGGACGCTGACACGAAGAAGAAGATCATCGACGAATATGCGATCGTCCCCGGCGACACCGGTTCGCCCGACGTCCAGATCGCCCTGCTCACCAAGCGGATCGCCCACCTGACCGAGCACCTCAAGGAGCACAAGGGCGACCACCACAGCCGCCGTGGCCTGATGCTGCTGGTCGGCCAGCGCCGCCGCCTGCTCAACTACGTCATGAAGAACGACGTCGAGCACTACCGTTCCCTGATCGCACGCCTCGGCCTGCGTCGGTGACTTCCGCTTGCTGACCAGCCGGTGACGGGCAACCGTCACCGGCTGGTCGTGCTTTCCCACAACAGAAAACAGTCCCCGCTCCGACATCAGGTTTGGTCCTCGGTAGTGACTTTCGGGCAGCAGAACGGCTTCCCGCGAGCCTCGATCGAAGACCGGACGGATACCGGCGGGGCCACACCCGAAAGGAATCCGAATGGAAGGTCCTGACCTTCGTTTCACCGAGGCCGTGATCGACAACGGCGCACTCGGCAAGCACGTCGTGCGCTTCGAGTCCGGCCTGCTGGCCAAGCAGGCCAACGGCAGCGCAGCGGTCTACCTCGATGGCGACACCATGCTTCTGTCGGCAACCACCGCCGCGAAGAACCCGCGTGACGCCATCGACTTCTTCCCGCTGACCGTGGACGTGGAGGAGCGGATGTACGCCGCCGGCCGCATCCCCGGCTCCTTCTTCCGTCGCGAGGGCCGCCCGTCCGAGGGTGCGATCCTCGCCGCGCGCCTCACCGACCGTCCGCTGCGTCCCTGCTTCGTGAAGGGGCTGCGCAACGAGGTCCAGGTCGTCATCACCGTGATGGCCCTGAACCCGAACGTCCGCTACGACGTGCTGGCGATCAACGCCGGCTCCGCGTCCACCACGCTGGCGGGCCTGCCGTTCTCCGGCCCGGTCGGTGGCCTGAGGGTCGCGCTCATCGGTGACCAGTGGGTCGGCTTCCCGACCGTCGAGCAGTCCGCCGACGCCACCTTCGAGATGGCGATCGCCGGTCGCGTCCTTCCCGACGGCGACGTCGCGATCATGATGGTCGAGGCCGAGTCCACCGAGGCCACCTGGGACCTCGTCCGCTCCGGCCGCACCGCTCCGACCGAAGAGGTCGTGGCCCAGGGCCTCGAGGCGTCCAAGCCGTTCATCAAGGCCCTGTGCGACGCGCAGGCCGAACTGGCCGCGATGCTGCCCAAGCCCGTCTCGCAGTTCCCGGTGTTCCTCGACTACCAGCCCGACGTCTTCGAGGCTGTCGAGCAGGCCGGCACCGATCGTCTCCGGGCGGTCATGAGCATCGCCGGCAAGGCCGAGCGTGAGACCACCACCGAGGAGCTGCTCGCCGAGCTGCACTCCGAGCTGGACTCCCGCTTCCCCGACCGGGAGAAGGAGATCACCGGCGCGTTCCGGTCGCTGACCAAGAAGGTGGTGCGGCACAAGACGCTCACCGAGCAGGTCCGCATCGACGGCCGCGGCGTCCGTGACATCCGCACCCTGTCGGCCGAGGTCGGCGTGCTGCCGCGCGTCCACGGCTCGGCGCTGTTCCAGCGTGGCGAGACCCAGATCCTCGGTGTCTCCACCCTGAACATGCTCGACATGGAGCAGAAGCTCGACACGCTGTCGCCGGAGACCACCAAGCGGTACATGCACAACTACAACTTCCCGCCGTACTCCACTGGTGAGACCGGTCGGGTGGGTTCGCCGAAGCGGCGGGAGATCGGCCACGGTGCGCTCGCCGAGCGCGCCCTGGTGCCGGTGCTGCCCAAGCGTGACGAGTTCCCGTACGCCATCCGCCAGGTGTCGGAGGCGCTGGGCTCGAACGGCTCGACCTCGATGGGGTCGGTGTGTGCGTCCACCCTGGCGCTGCTGAACGCCGGTGTGCCGCTGAAGGCCCCCGTCGCCGGCATCGCGATGGGCCTGATGAGCGAGGAGATCGACGGCGAGACGAAGTACGTCGCGCTGACCGACATCCTCGGCGCCGAGGACGCCCTGGGCGACATGGACTTCAAGGTCGCCGGCACGAAGGACTTCGTGACCGCGCTGCAGCTCGACACCAAGCTCAACGGCATCCCGTCCGAGGTGCTGGCCGGGGCGCTGCAGCAGGCCCGCGAAGCTCGCCACACGCTCCTCGAGGTCATGGCCGAGGCCATCGACACCCCGGACGAGATGAGCCCGTACGCTCCGCGGATCATCACGGTGCGCATCCCGGTCGACAAGATCGGCGAGGTCATCGGCCCCAAGGGCAAGATGATCAACCAGATCCAGGACGACACCGGGGCGAACATCTCGATCGAGGACGACGGCACCATCTACATCGGTGCCGACAACGGCGAGTCCGCCGAGGCCGCCCGCGCCCTGATCAACGCCATCGCCAATCCGACGATGCCGGAGAAGGGCGAGCGCTACCTGGGCACGGTCGTGAAGATCATGCCGTTCGGCGCGTTCATCTCCCTGCTTCCCGGCAAGGACGGCCTGCTCCACATCTCCAAGCTGCGCACCCTTGCCGGGGGCGCCCGCGTGGACAACGTGGAGGACGTGGTCAGCGTCGGCCAGAAGATCCAGGTGGAGATCTCCGAGATCGACGACAAGGGCAAGCTGTCCCTGATCCCGGTGGTCGAGGACAAGGTTGCCGCGCCCGCCGAGGCCTGATCCCGCTGCACACGAGCCGGCGTCCCGCACCTGCGGGGCGCCGGCTCTGCCGTTCCCGCCCGCCTCGCTACGTCCGGTTCAGCTCGCTGCCCGAATTCGCGTAGCGGGGTGAACTGGACGTAGCGAAGCGACAATTGCGTTGTGGACGGCCGAAATTCGGCTGTGGATAACTCGGGATGAGCGTCCTCGGGCGGTGTCCACTGGGCAGATGGACGGACTGCATTTCACGAGGGAGCTCCTTGATGCCGAGGGGTTGTCGATCCACGAGCTGTTGAAGGCGTCCCGCGAGGGCGACTGGGAGCGGGTGCGGCGCGGTGCCTACGTCAGGGGGCAGGAGCTCGATGAGCGGCGCCGACACCTCTACCTGATCGCCGCGACCGTGCCGGGCGTCAGGGACGGCTCCGTGGTCAGCCACGCGTCGGCGGCGATCCTGCACGGGCTGCCGGTCGCCAGGCAGCAACTGGACCGGGTCTGGATGACACGGGCCGTCGGCGGCCACGGACGTCGCGGATCGGTGCTTCACCTTCGCCACTGTCGGATCGCCCCGGACGAGGTGACCGATATCGGGGGAGTGCTCGTCACGACGGCCGAGCGCACGGCGATCGACCTCGCGCGCAGCGACCGGCTCGAGTGGGGAGTGATCGCCTGTGACGCGGCCCTCGCGCAGGGGCTCGATCGGGACCGTCTCCTGGACGCCGCTGCGAGAGCCCGCGGCTGGCCCGGAGCCCGGCGCGCGGAGCGGGCAGCGTTGTTCGCGGACGCGGGTGCGCAGTCCCCCCTGGAATCGGTGAGCCGGCTCCAGCTGCAGCGACTGGGTTTTCCTGCACCGACGTGCCAGTTCCCCGTCCTCCTTCACGGCCGGGTCGTTGCCACGTCCGACTTCGGCTGGGAGGACGTGGGTCTGGTCGGTGAATGTGACGGCCGCGTCAAGTACGGCGAACTGCTCGAGCCCGGGGAGCAACCGGCCGACGCGGTGATGCGGGAGAAGCGTCGGGAGGAGAGGATCCGCGCCGCAGGCTACTGGATCGTCCGCTGGGGATGGGACGAGGCCTGGGATCCCGCGGCTCTGAGGCGGATCGTCACCCGGGGCTTCCAGCTCGCTCCGGCCGTCCGTCGTGCCGGCTGACCTCCGCCTCGCTACGCCTGTTTCGGGACGCTGCGCGAATTCGGGCAGCGTCGCGAACTGGACGTAGCGAGGCGGAGGGACGGGAGGCCGGGGCGGCGCCCATAGGATGGGCGCGCCGAGGAGAGGAAGCAGCTATGCGGGTTGCGGTGTTCGGGGCCAGGGGACGGATGGGCGCGGAGGTCTGCCGTGCCGTCGAGGCGGCGGACGACCTCGAGCTCGTGGCGGCAGTGGACGCCGGCGACGACCGTTCGGCCGTCGAGGCCGCCGACGTCGTGGTCGACTTCACCGTGCCGGATGCCGTGATGGGCAACCTCGCCTGGTGCGTCGAACGCGGCATCCACGTCGTGGTCGGCACCACCGGCTTCACCGAGGAGCGGCTCGGCCAGGTCCGGGAACTCACTGCCTCCCGGCCGGGGGTCGGGGTGCTGGTGGCCGCCAACTTCTCCGTCGGTGCGGTGCTGATGATGCACTTCGCCGAGCAGGCCGCGCGCCACTTCGAGTCCGCAGAGATCATCGAGCTCCACCACCCGAACAAGGTGGACGCCCCGTCGGGAACGGCGACGGTCACCGCGAACCGGATCGCCGCGGCACGCGCCGACGCCGGGCTGGGACCGGTACCCGATGCCACGGACTCCGGCCTCCCGGGGGCGCGGGGGGCCGAGGTGCAGGGCATCCACGTCCACGGCGTGCGGCTGCGAGGGCTCGTCGCCTCCCAGGAGGTGCTGTTCGGATCGGCGGGGGAGACCCTCACGATCCGGCACGACTCCCTCGACCGGGCCGGCTTCATGCCGGGCGTCCTCGCTGCCGTCCGTGCCGTCAGTGGCCTGCCCGGACTCACCATCGGGATCGACGCCCTCCTCGGGCTCTAGCGTGCGCAAGGCTGCCCTCGCCTCGGCGATCGTCGTGGCCGTCCTCCTGGTCGCCGGCTGGTTCGCCGACGGCGTCCTGCGGAGGGCCGCCGAGGAGAGCGCTGCCTCCGCCCTGCAGTCGAGCCTCGGCCTCCCGCAGAAGCCGGACGTGGCCATCGATGGCTTCCCGTTCGCCCTGTCGCTGCTGACCCGATCCGTACCGGGTGCACACGCGAGCGCCGGCCGGGTACCGCTGACCGTGTCGGGGCACGACCTCCAGCTCACCGGGGTCCGCGTGCGGACCGGGGAGATCAGCCTCCTCGGCAACACGGCCCAGGTGACCAGGGCGGACGCCACCGGCGTGCTCGACTACGGCGGCCTCGCCGCGCTCGCAGGACTTCCCGTCAGCTATGCCGGCGAGGGCCGGCTGAAGGTCGTCTACACGACGCAGCTCGCGGGCCAGCAGGTCAGCTTCGGGGTGACGGCGGTCCCGGTGCTCGACGCCGAGCGCGCAACGATCCGGCTGACCGGGCCGAAGCTCGACCCCGGGAACCCGCCGCCGGTTCCGGTCCCGGCGGCCGAGCTCTCCCGCCTCGCCCGACCGATCCCGGTGAGGCTGCCCGGAGGCGCGAGGCTCACCGCGCTGACGCCGTCCGAGGGTGGTGTCGCGATCGCGGCGAGCGTCACCGGGCTGTCGTTCCCGGTGCGCTGACCCTCCGTCGGTCAGGCGATCGCGGTGTGGAGGCGCACCAGCTTCAGGCGCGGGCCCTCTGCGCCGACCGCGACCTCCGAGTGTGCCCCGTCCGGTGCCCAGCCGGCGCCCGTGAGGAAGCCCCGTAGTACGTCGTCCTTCGCCTGCACCCAGATGCTGGCGCGCTGGAACTGGTCGGCCCGCAAGGTGTCCACGCAGGCGTTGAGCAGGCGGGAGCCGTGTCCGCGCCGCTGTGCCGCCGGGTCGACGACGAACTCCGCGACGAGGGCGTCGGCGCCGGCCTCGGCGTCCGGCTCATCGGAGGGGCCGATCGCCGCGAAGCCGACGACCCGCTCGTCGCCGAGCGCGACCAGTACCCGGAATTGGGCGAGCGGTGGACGCAGGATGGCAGCCTCCCAGCTGGAGGTCATGGCGGCCAGGTCGACCGAGGCGAGCACGTCGTCCGCCACCTCCCGGGGCAGCGATTGCGTCCACCCCCGCCGTTGCAGGGCAGCGATGGCCCCGGCCTCTGCGGGCAGCGCGAGACGGACGGAGTCGGCGATCACCGGGTCACTGTACCCAGCCCGGCGGCGGGCGCTGCCGGGCGCGCGCCCCGGGCACGTTAAGTTGGACCCGTGCGAGAAAGCCTGAAGACCCCACCGGCACTGCCTGCGGACACCTTGCGGATCACCCCGCTCGGTGGTCTGGGGGATGTCGGGCGGAACATGACCTCCTTCGAGATCAACTCCGACCTGCTGTTCGTGGACTGCGGGGTGCTGTTCCCCTCCGACGACCAGCCCGGTGTCGACCTGATCCTGCCCGGGCTGCACCTGGTGGAGGACCGGCTCGACGCGGTGCGGGCCCTCGTGCTCACCCACGGCCACGAGGACCACATCGGTGCGGTGCCATACCTGCTGCGCCGCCGCAACGACATTCCGGTGCTGGGCTCCCGGCTCACGCTCGCCCTGGTGCGCGAGAAGCTGCGCGAGCACCGCATCCGCGACGTCGACCTGCGCGAGGTGGCCGAGGGCGACCGCATCACGGTCGGCGGGTTCGACCTGGAGTTCCTCGCCGTCAACCACTCCATCCCGGACGCCCTGGCGGTCGTGCTGCGCACGAGGGGCGGAACCGTGCTGCACACCGGCGACTTCAAGATGGACCAGCTCCCGCTGGACGGACGCCTCACCGACCTGCGCGGCTTCGCACGCCTGGGCGATGAGGGCGTCGACCTGTTCATGGCCGACTCGACCAACGCCGAGACCCCGGGCTTCACCGCTCACGAGCGCGACATCGAGCCGGCGATGGAGCGGGTGTTCGCCACCGCCAGGCAGAAGCTGATCGTGGCCTGCTTCGCGTCCCACGTGCACCGGGTGCAGCAGGTGATGGACGCCGCCGTGCGGCACGGTCGCAAGGTGGTCTACGTCGGGCGCTCCATGGTGCGCAACATGGGCGTCGCCAGGGAGCTCGGCTACCTCAAGGTGCCCGGCGACACCCTCATCGACCTCAAGCAGATCGAGAACTACCGCGACGACGAGGTGGTGATCATCTCGACCGGTTCCCAGGGCGAGCCGCTGAGCGCCCTGTCACGGATCTCCAACCACGAGCACCCGGTGGTCTCGGCCGGTCCCGGCGATGTGGTGCTGCTCGCGTCCTCGCTGATCCCCGGCAACGAGAACTCCGTCTACCGGGTGATCAACGGACTGTCCCGCAACGGGGTCACCGTCGTGCACAAGGGGAACGCGCTCGTGCACGTGTCCGGCCACGCCAGTGCGGGGGAGTTGCTCTACTGCTACAACCTGCTCAAGCCCCGCAACGTGATGCCCGTGCACGGCGAGGTGCGGCACCTGATCGCGAACGCCCAGCTCGCGGTGGCCACGGGGGTCCCGGAGAAGCGCGCGATCGTCGTCGAGGACGGCGCGGTGGTCGACCTGGCCAGGGGCAGGGCCCGGGTCGTCGGGCAGCTGGAGTGCAGCTACATCTTCGTCGACGGCCTCACCGAGGGCGAGATCGGCGACACCGAGCTCACCGACCGCAAGATCCTGGGCGAGGAGGGGTTCATCTCGGTCGTCGCCGTGGTCAGCCTGCACGCGAGGGCGCTGGTGAGCGGCCCCGACATCCACGCCCGCGGCTTCGCCGAGGACGACCAGGTGTTCGAGGCGATCCGTCCCGAACTCGTGCAGGTGATCCAGCAGGCGCTCGCCGACGGCGTGGAGGACACGTTCCAGCTGCAGCAGATGGTGCGCCGCACCGTGGGCCGGTGGGTGAACAACAACTTCCGCCGGCGGCCCATGATCCTGCCGATCGTGGTGGCGACCTAGGCGATTGGCCTCAGCCGCCGCGCGTCGGGTATCGTAGGCAGGTCCCTGTCGTGGGGGCCGAACTTCGCCGGTCGCATCTCCGCGCCCAGGCTTTGCGAGACAACAAGGAGTACTCCGGTGGCTGCCGTCTGTGACATCTGCGCCAAGGGGCCCGGCTTCGGGCACAACGTGCCGTGGTCGAAGAAGAAGACCAACCGTCGCTGGAACCCGAACATCCAGCGGGTCCGCGCGACCGTTGACGGCACCCCGAAGCGCCTCAACGTGTGCACCTCCTGCCTCAAGGCCGGTCGCGTCACCCGCTGACCCCGCGCCGTGCGCCAGAGACCCGCTGCGGCGGGTCTCTTCGCATGTCCGGGCACGTTCACCCGCCCGGCCGTGCCCCACGTGCCAGCATGGGGGCGTGAGCCAGCAGCGCGAGCCCGAGTTCCTCGGCTGGGCCCCGGACGAGCCGGTGCGCTGGGGACCTGACGAGCCCCTCGCCGGCGCGCCGCCTGCGCCCCCTCCCGTCCCCGTGACCGCCCCGTCGTCACGCCCGCTGCCGCCCGC
>JAEVYS010000087.1 GCA_023392635.1 Actinomycetes bacterium
CTGGGGCTGGCCTGAGGCAGGTGTAACCGTCCCCCGTGCGTCAGGCGAGGGGCAGCTGCGTGCGCGGCACCTTGCCCTCGGCGGCGAGCTGCTCGTAGGCCAGCGGGAGGACCGCGCGGACCGTCGCCTCGTCGAACGGCCACTCGCCGGCTTCGTAGACGGTGTCCTGCCGGATGCCCTTGCCGACCAGGTACTCGACCTGCCCGTAGAGGCCCGAGATCTCCGCGCGCTGGGTGAAGGCGTCGAGGCGGTCCATCGGACGACCGTGGCCCGGCACCAGCACCGTGGTCTCCGCGACGAGGCCGAGGACCCCGTCCACCGCGCTCGGCCACTCCTTGAGGTGGCAGTCGGCCCCGAACGCCGGCGGCCCGGCGCTCTCCAGCAGGTCACCGGTGAAGATCACGTTGACGTCGGGCACGAAAGCGATCGCGTCGCCGTCGGTGTGGCCACGCCCGAAGTGGACGACCTCGACCCGGCGGCCGCCGAGGTCGATCACCCTGGCCAGCGAGAACGTGTGCGAGGGGCGTGCCAGCGCGGCCGGGTCGAGCCCGCGTCCAGTGGCGTCCGCCCTGCCCTCGGGGCGCTCGAGCCAGGCGGCGACGGACTCGTGCGCGTAGCTCGGCACCCCGTCGAACCCGCCCAGGCCGAAAAGGTGGTCCCAGTGCCAGTGCGTGACCAGCACGGCCACCACCGGGACCCCGGCCACCCGCTCCGCGGCGGCCCTGATCACCGCGCCCTGCTCGGGGGAGGAGCCGGTGTCGACGACCAGGCAGCCGGAGGCCCCGACCACCAGTCCGATGTTCACCGACGCCGGCTCCGCGACGGCGACGTACACGCCGTCCGCCACGGGCTCGAACTCGCCAAGACCCACACCACTCACCCGGACAGAGTAATCGGAGGCGACTTCACCAGACTCCTCAGATCCTGCCGCTGACGCGCCAGGATCTCTTCGTCGTCTGATCCTCGCCCGGCGCAAACGCCGGGCTCGTCAAGACTCCTCGAGATCCTGCCGCTGACGCGCCAGGATCTCTTCGTCGTCTAGACTGGCACTCCACCACAGAGAGTGCCAACGCTGAGGGAGGCCCGGACGTGCTCGACGATCGCAAGCTCAGCATCCTGCGGGCCATCGTCACCGACTACGTGTCGATGCGGGAACCGGTCGGCTCCCGCGCCTTGGTGGAGCGCTACCACCTCGACGTCTCACCGGCCACGGTGCGCAACGACATGGCGGTGCTGGAGGAGGAGGGCTACATCATGCAGCCCCACACCAGCGCCGGACGGATCCCGACCGACAAGGGCTACCGCCTCTTCGTCGATCGGCTGGGTGCGGTCAAGCCGCTCTCGGCCGCCGAGCGCCGGGCGATCGAGACCTTCATGGCCGGTGCGGTCGACATCGACGACGTGGTCCGGCGTACCGTCCGCCTGCTCGCCCAGATCACCCAGCAGGTGGCGATCGTGCAGTACCCGATCCTGTCCGGCGCCACCGTGCGCCATCTGGAGATCGTCACCCTGTCCCCGGAGCGCGGTCTGCTGATCCTGGTGAACTCGGCCGGCAAGGTCGACCAGCACCCGGTCGATCTCGGCGGGGCGGCTCCTGAAGTCGTCGCCGACCTGCGTGGGCGCCTCAACGCCGCGCTGGTGGGCCTCACCCCGACGCGGGCGGTCGAACGGGCCGGTGCGCTCGTCGACGAACTGCCCGCCGACGTGCGTGCGCTGGGTGCGGCCGTCATCGCAGCCCTGCTCGAGGTGACCACCGCCGACCCGTCCACCCGGGTAGTCGTCGGCGGCGTGCCGAACCTCGCCCGGTTCTCCGACCAGTACGAGACCACGGTCCGTCCTGTGCTCGAGGCACTGGAGGAACAGGTTGTGCTGCTGCGGTTGTTGGGGGAAGTGGCCGGCACCGGCGACGTCACCGTACGGATCGGCCGCGAGAACCCGTACGAGCCGCTGCGCTCCACCTCCGTGGTGGCCAGCGGCTACGGCACCAACCCTGACTTCTGGGCGAACCTCGGGGTGGTCGGACCCACCCGGATGGACTATCCCTCGACGATGGCCGCGGTGCGGGCGGTCGCCCGTTACGTCGGCCGGTTCCTAGCTGAAGGATGATGCGTGAGCGCTGACTACTACGAGACTCTCGGCGTGCCCAGGGACGCCACCCCCGAGCAGATCAAGAAGGCCTACCGGCGGCTCGCGATGAAGTACCACCCCGACGTCGCCGACACCCCAGATGCCGCCGAGAAGTTCAAGCAGATCGGCGAGGCCTACGAGGTCCTGCACGACCCGAACAAGCGCTCCATGTACGACCGTGGCGGCGACCCGATGGGCGGCGGTTTCGGCGGCGGGGGCGGCTTCGGGTTCCCCGGCGGCGGCGGCTTCGACTTCACCAACCTGGTGGACGCGATGTTCGGCCAGCAGGCGAGCCGCGGCCCGCGTTCCCGCGTCCGTCGGGGCCAGGACGCCCTCGTCCGGCTCAACCTCACCCTGGCGGAGGCGGCGTTCGGCATCACCAAGCCGCTCCGCGTCGACACAGCCATCGTCTGCCCGCGGTGCAACGGCAACGGTTCGGAGGGCGGGGGAGAGCCGGTCACCTGCGGCACCTGCCACGGCACCGGGGACGTCACCCAGGTGCAGCGCTCGTTCCTCGGCGAGATCCGCACCAGCCAGCCGTGCCCGAGCTGCCGCGGCTACGGCACGATCATCACCAACCCGTGCGGCGAGTGCTCCGGTGAGGGTCGGGTCCGCAGCAGCCGCACCATCAACGTGAAGATCCCGGCCGGCGTCGCGTCCGGCAACCGCGTACACCTGGTCTCCCAGGGCGAGGTGGGTCCGGGCGGCGGGCCCGCCGGCGACCTGTACGTCGAGCTGAACGTGGCGGCGCACGAGATGTTCAAGCGCAACGGTGACGACCTCGAGGTGGTCGTCAAGGTGCCGATGAGTGCTGCGGCGCTGGGCACCCAGGTCACCATCGACACCCTCGAGGCCGAACGGGACGACATCGACCCGGCCCAGGCGAGTGTCGCGGTCGACATCCCGGCCGGCACCCAGTCGGGCACGCGCATCTCGATACCGGGACGCGGCGTGCCGAGGCTGCGCCGCGACGGACGCGGCGAGCTCGGGGTCACGTTGTTGGTCCAGACCCCCACGAAGCTTGACGAGGAGCAGCGCGAGCTGTTGCGCCAGCTCGCGGCGCTGCGCAACGAGAGCCTTGCCCAGGTGTCGGTGGCCAAGCACGGCAAGGGCGTCCTGGGCTGGCTCAAGGAGACCTTCTCGTGACCGACCCGCTGTTCCTCGCTGCCCTCGACCGCCCTGCCGTCGGCCAGGTGGTGGAGCTGACCGGCGAGGAGGGACGCCACGCCGCCGCGGTGCGCCGGCTGCGGGTCGGCGAGATCGTGCTGGTCAGCGACGGCAACGGCACCGCGATCCGCGGACCGGTCGCCGCCGCCGACAAGAACGGCCTGTCCGTCACCGTGGAGGAGGTCCTCCACGAGCCGAAGCGGCCGGTGCGCTACGTGGCCGTCCAGGCGCTCCCGAAGGGCGACCGGGCGGAGCTGGCCGTCGAGTTGCTGACCGAGGCGGGCATCGACGAGATCGTGCCCTGGCAGGCCGAGCGGTCGGTCGTCCGCTGGGCGCCGGATCGTGTGGAGCGCGGCCTCACCCGGTGGCGGGCCACCGCACGGGAGGCGGCCAAGCAGAGCCGGCGCTTCCGCGTGCCGTCGGTGACGACGCCCATGACCACGGCGGAGCTGGCGCTGCGCATCGCGCAGACCGACCTGACCGTGGTGCTCCACGAGTCCGCCGAGACGCGGCTCGGCACGTTCACCCTGCCGCCGATCGGGGAGATCATGTTCATCGTCGGTCCCGAGGGCGGGCTCACCGACGCCGAGCTGGCCGCCTTCACCGCTGCGGGCGGCCGCACCGCCCTGGTCGCGGACGCCGTGCTGCGCACGTCGACCGCCGGGGTGGTCGCGCTCGCCCAGCTGCAGGCGCTCGCCGTCCGTGACCGCTGACTTCTCCTTCACACCCGGCACGTTCCTGCCCGGGAGGCTGGGCCGTTCCGGGGTGATCTCGACCCCGCACGGCGAGATCCAGACCCCCGCCTTCGTGGCCGTCGGGACCAAGGCCACCGTGAAGGCCGTGCTGCCCGAGAGCGTCGCGGCCCTCGGCGCGCAGGCGGTGCTGGCCAACGCGTACCACCTCTTCCTGCAGCCGGGGTCGGACATCGTGGACGCCGCCGGCGGCCTGGGCGCCTTCATGAACTGGTCCGGACCGACGTTCACCGACTCCGGCGGCTTCCAGGTGATGAGCCTCGGCGTCGGATTCAAGAAGGTGCTCGCGATGGACGCCACCGGGCTGGCTGACGACGACGTGATCGCGGCAGGGAAGAACCGGCTGGCTCACGTCGACGACGACGGCGTGACCTTCACCTCCCACCTGAACGGTGACCGGCACCGGTTCACCCCCGAGGTCTCGATGCGCATCCAGCACGAGCTCGGCGCGGACGTCATGTTCGCGTTCGACGAGTGCACCACCCTGCTCAACACCCGCGGCTACCAGGAGCGTTCGCTGGCGCGCACCCAGGCGTGGGCGGTGCGCTGCCTGGCCGAGCACGGACGACTCACGGCGCAGCGCGCCGGCAAGCCGTACCAGGCACTGTTCGGGGTGGTGCAGGGCGCCCAGTACGAGGACCTGCGGCGCAAGGCCGCCCGAGACCTTGCAGCGCTCGAGGTGGACGGCCGTCGCTTCGACGGCTACGGCATCGGTGGTGCCCTGGAGAAGGAGAACCTGGGCACGATCGTCGGCTGGGTGAGCTCCGAGCTGCCCGTCGACCGTCCCCGTCACCTGCTCGGCATCTCCGAGCCGGACGACTTCTTCGCCGCCATCGAGGCCGGTGCCGACACCTTCGACTGCGTGATGCCCTCACGCGTCGCCCGCAACGCGGCGATCTACACCCTCGACGGCCGGTTCAACGTGAACACCGCAGCCCACCGGCGCGCCTTCACGCCGCTGGACGCCGAGTGCGACTGCTACACCTGCGCCAACTACACACGCGCCTATCTCCACCACCTGTTCAAGTCGAAGGAGATCCTCGCCTCGACCCTGGCCACGATCCACAACGAGCGGTTCACCGTGCGGCTGGTCGACGAGATCAGGGGGAGCATCGAGAACGGCGACTTCGCCGCCTTCAAGGAGGAGTTCCTCGGTCGCTTCTATGCCCGCAGGCTGTGAGTGCGGGGTGGGTGTCGCCCGCAGGGGGACAGGTTGGACGGGGTCTCGCTCGGCTAGCCTGACACCGCTCGCCTGACCCCCCGTTCCGGAAGACTGTGCCATGACGTGCCCATCGTGCGGCTCCGACCTCGACCTGTCGCAGCTCGCCTGCCCGTCCTGCGGAGCCGTCCCCGACACGGTGTGGGGAACGGCGTCGGTCGATGTGGACCCGACCGCCCACACGGTCCCGCCGGCCTTTCCGGCCGGTCTCGAGCGGAGCGCGTCCCCGTCGCCGACCACCGTCTCGACCCTCGCGTTCGGCAGCCCCGAGCAGTACCGCGACGCGGTAGGCGGGCCGTCCCTCACCTCGCCGCCGGCCGGGACGCCGTCCCTCACCAATGCCTGGGACGTGTCGGCACCACCGGTGCCGGCGCCCAGGAGGCGGCTGCGGGTTCCCGTCCTGCTGCTCAGCCTCGCGCTCGTGGTCGTCGGCGGCGGGATCGCCGCGGCCGGGACCCTCCTCGGCTGGTTCGGCGGCGACAAGCGGCCCTCGGACGTGATGCCCGCCACCTGCGTCGGCTACCTCCAGGTCGACCTGGACCCGTCCCTGGTGCAGAAGGCGTCGGCATGGCAGTTCCTCCGCGACCTCCCGCAGGTGAGGCGGGCCGTGGCGGCCGGGCAGCCCGATCCCGGAGCCGTCCTGTGGAAGATCCTCACCTCCGGCGAGGCGAACCCGCTGGCGCCCGTCGAGTACGAGCGGGATGTGAAGCCCTGGCTGGGCGACCAGCTCGGCGTCGGGCTGCTGCCGAGGAACGGCCGGCCCGCCGTCGAACTCGTGGTCGAGGTGACGGACGAAGCCAGGGCTGCGACCACGCTCCGCGACTGGGCGGCGAAGAGCGAGCAGAAGGTCGACGTCACGATCCGGGACGGTTTCGCGCTGCTCACCCGTCCCGACGACACCGCGGCGTTGCTCGAGGGCCTCGAGGCGGGCGACCTCACCCGCAACCCGGTGTTCGCGCAGGACCTGGCCGCTATCGGTGAGCAGGGAGTCCTCGCCGGCTGGGGTGACGTGGGCGGGCTTGCTGCGCTCACTCCCGGCGACATCGCGACCAGCAGGGCTGCGCGCGGACGGATGGCGTTCTCGCTCACGTTCAGCGCCGACACCCTCACCCTCGCCGGGAAGGCGTTCGGGCTCGCCGGAGCGGGTCTCGAGGGAGCCACCGACCTCGGCAGCCTGCCGTCATCGACGTGGGCGGCGTTCGGCATCTCGGGTGCCGGGGCGGCGCTGAAGGCCGACTACGCCGACCTGGAGCCGATGTTCCGGAGCTGGCTCGGCGAGACCGGCCTGGACAGGGACGACCTGGCGGCGCTCCTCGGCTCGTCCCTGGCCGTCGGCATCGCCTCGGTGGGGACGGACCCGACCCTGTCCCGCGCCCCGGATGTGGGTGCGCGCATCGTCACCGACGATCCCGACAGGGCCGCGACCGCGCTCGACAAGCTCTCCGCGGCGTTCGGGGGGAGCGGCTTCGCGATCTCGCACACGGTGGCCGCGGACGGCTCGCTCGTGGTCTCGAGCTCGCCGGACTACCTGGCCGAACTGGCGCAGCCCTCGTCGAAGCTCGCCGGTCTCGAGCAGTTCGCCAAGGCGTTGCCCGAACACTCCGGGGCGATGGCCTCCAGCTACGTCTACCTGAAGCCCTTCGGTGATGATCCCGGCTGGTCGGAGGAGGAGTACGCCGACTTCCTGAGGTCCCTGCGCAGCGTCGGCACCGAGTTCGTCGCCTCGGGTCCCGACGCCGGGACGTGGTCGGTGCGCGTGGTCCGCAGCTGACGGGCTGCCCTCGGGTTGCTCAGGCGTTCACGAGGCGCGCGTCGGGCTCCCGACGCCTCACCGCGGCGATCACCCGGTAGGTGACCGGAAGGAACAGCACCTCGACGCCCACCTTGTACACCCAACCGACGACGGTGTAGTTGATCAGCGCCGGCCAGGGAATCGAATCTCCACCCAGCGGGATGCCCAGGGGCCCGAACGCGATCATGCAGAAGACCAGCGTGTCTGCGAACTCGCCGACGAGCGTGGACGTGATCAGGCGCACCCACAGGTGGTCGGCACCCCAGCGTTCCTTGATCCGGACGAGGACGAGCGCGTTGAGCAGCTGCCCGCACAGGTAGCCCAGCAGGCTCGCGACGACGATCCGTGGCACGAATCCCAGGACGGCGTGCCAGGCGTCCTGGTTCGGCCAGTCGGACGCGGGCGGGGCCGCGTCGACCACCAGGAAGGTGAGCGACATCATCGCCGCCAGCACGAAGCCGGTCAGGATCGCGCGGTTCGCTCGCCGGAGCCCGTACACCTCGGCCAGCACGTCGCCGAGGATGTAGGTCAGGGGAAACAGGATCGCACCGCCGTCGGTGATGATCGGGAGCAGCTGCAGCCCGCCGACGTACAGGGTGGGGCCGAAGGCGATCAGTTTGGTCGCGCCGATGTTCGAGATGAGCAGCATCCCGACGAACGCCGCGAGGACGAGGTCGAAATTGCCCGGTCGGGACGGACGCGGAGGGCCGGGCATGGACACGAGAGGGCATTCTAGGCCGAAGTCGTACCTAGTCGGTAGGCAATTCGCCGGGCCGGGCGTGGCGGGAGCATCCGTGCACGCGATCGGGAGATGTTCAGGGCGGAGTTGGGCGCTGCCGCCGTACACGGGTGCAGGCGGCGTGGCAGTCTTGCCCTATGACCGACTTTGATGAAGCCGTTCCGGACGAGTCCGAGCAACTGGACCAGTTGCAGCCGGACGAGACCCTGCTCGACCGTGGCGTTGACGACGTCCTGGACGAGGGCTACGTGACCGGCGAGAACTGGTCGCCGGCCCAGGGGTTCGGCAACACGGCGGCAGAGATGAGGCAGGGCGAGACGCTGGAGATGCGGCTGGCGCAGGAGTACCAGGAGCCGGTCAAGCTCGAGGGCCCGTGGAACCCGGATGCGTCCGAGCCGCGCGAGGTCGGGCACGTGCGTGCCGGGCGACTGGTGGACGCCAACGGCGGCATTCCCGGACTGGACACGGAGGCCACGAGCGTGGGGACCGACGTCGGGATCGACGGCGGGGCTGCGACGGCCGAGGAGGCCGCCATGCACATCATCGACGACTATGACGACGACGACGACTGAGGTGCCACCGACCGCAGGAGACGTCCTCTATCCGCCGCTGGAGCCCTACGCGTCCGGCATGCTCGACGTCGGCGACGGCCAGCAGCTCTACTGGGAGGAGTGCGGGAACCCCGAGGGCAAGCCCGCCGTCTTCGTCCACGGCGGCCCGGGCGGGGGATGCATGCCCAACTACCGGCGCTACTTCGACCCGTCCGCCTACCGCGTGGTGCTGTTCGACCAGCGCGGCTGCGGCCGCAGCGTCCCCCACGCGAGCGAGCCGGGTGCGGACCTGAGCGCCAACACGACGTGGCACCTCGTCGAGGACCTGGAGCGCCTGCGCGAGCACCGCGGTGTCGACCGCTGGCTGGTGTTCGGCGGCTCATGGGGCAGCGCGCTGGGTCTTGCGTACGCGCAGGCGCATCCCGAGCGGGTCACCGAGCTGGTGCTGCGCGGGATCTTCACGCTGCGGCGCAGCGAGCTCGACTGGTACTACAACGGCGGCGCCGCGAACCTTGCACCCGAGTGGTGGCGCTCGTTCGAGGAGCCCTTGCCGGACGGCTTCGACGGCGACCGGATTGCGAAGTACAACGAACTACTCTTCGATCCCGACCCCGCCGTGCACCTGCCTGCCGGTGTCGCGTGGACGACCTGGGAGGCCGCCACCTCGACCCTGGAGTTCTCCCCGGCGCTGGTCGAGGAGTTCTCCGACCCCCACTTCGCCCTCGCGTTCGCGCGCATCGAGAACCACTACTTCGTCCACGGGGGCTGGCTCGCCGAGGGGCAGCTGATCGCAGAAGCGGGACGGCTCCGCGGGATCCCCGGCGTCATCGTGCAGGGGCGCTACGACCTTCCGTGTCCGGTGACCACTGCCGATGCGCTGCACCGTGCGTGGCCCGAGGCGGACTACCGGGTCGTGCTGGCCGGGCACTCGGCGAGCGAGCCGGCGATCGCTGCGGAACTGGTGGCAGCGACCGACCGCTTCGCCGCGGGCGCACGCGGGTACGATGACTGAATCACGTCGTCAGGAGGACTTCTGAACCAACCGCAGAGTGCGCTCGCCGAGCGCCGCGTCGCCATTCCGGCCTCGATCAACATGGTCTCGGTGCTCGGTCCGCGGGATGAGTTCCTGCGCATCCTCGAGCGCGAGCTTCCCGCCGATCTCCATGTGCGGGGCAACGAGATCACCCTCACCGGCACCCCCGGCGACGTCACCGCCGCCGCGGACGTGCTCACCGAACTGATCACGATCGTCCGCACCGGCCAGGGCCTGACCGCCGACATCGTGGAGCGCGTCCTGGGCATGGCGAGCACGGAGGAGGTGAGCGCCTCCGAGGTGCTCACGCAGAACATCCTGTCCAGCCGTGGCAAGACGATCCGGCCCAAGACCCTGAACCAGAAGCGCTACGTCGACGCCATCGACGCCCACACCGTCGTGTTCGGCATCGGGCCCGCCGGTACCGGCAAGACCTATCTGGCGGTCGCGAAGGCCGTGCAGGCGCTGCAGGCCAAGGAGGTCAACCGGATCATCCTCACCCGCCCGGCGATCGAGGCGGGCGAGCGGCTGGGCTTCCTGCCGGGCACGCTGAGCGACAAGATCGACCCGTACGTGCGTCCGCTCTACGACGCCCTGCACGACATGATCGACCCGGACTCGGTGCCCCGCCTGCTCACCGCCGGGACGATCGAGGTGGCCCCCCTGGGCTACATGCGCGGACGGACCCTGAACGACGCCTTCATCATCCTCGACGAGGCCCAGAACACGTCGATGGAGCAGATGAAGATGTTCCTCACCCGACTCGGGTTCGGCTCCAAGATGGTGGTCACCGGTGACGTGACGCAGATCGACCTGCCCAGCGGCACCCGTTCGGGCCTCACCGTGGTCGAGCAGATCCTGGACGGAGAGCACGACATCGCGTTCTGCCGGCTGACGAGCCACGACGTCGTCCGGCACCGGCTGGTGGGCCGGATCGTCGCGGCGTATGACCGCTTCGAGGCCACGCTGCCCCCCGGGCGCCGCAACTGAGAGACTGGCCCCTGTGATCGAACTGAACAACGAGTCGGGCATGGAGGTCGACACCGAGCGCCTGGTAACCCTGGCGACCTTCGCCCTGGACGCCCTGCGCATCCACCCGCAGGCCGAGCTGTCGATCCTGCTGGTCGACACCGACACCATGTCGGCCTACCACGAGAAGTTCATGGGCGAGCCAGGCCCCACCGACGTGCTCAGCTTCCCCATGGACGAGTTGCGCGCGCCCGAGGCCGACGAGGAGCCGCCGGTCGGGCTGCTCGGCGACATCGTGCTGTGTCCGGAGGTGACCGCTGCCCAGGCGGCGGACAGCAACCGGACCCCGGAGGAGGAGGCCGACTACCTCCTGATCCACGGCCTGCTGCACCTCCTGGGCCACGATCATGCCGAACCGGCGGAGAAGAAGGTCATGTTCGACCTGAACGACAAGATCATCGCCGCCTGGACGTCGGAGCGCACGCGGTAGCTCGGCCTCGATCCCCGCGCCCCGTTCCCCCGAGTGGGTCGGACGGGCCACGGCAGGAAGGGGTCACGCCACCACGGGACGGGGTCGGGCCCCCGTCCGTCCGCCCGGCAGCTGCTGCTGCGCCCGCCACGCTTCGCCCAGTCGGCGCATCGCCTCGGTGACCACGTCCGCCGGGTCCTTGTAGGGCAGCCGGACGAACCGGTCGAGGCCGTGGCTCACGGCGAACTGCGGACCCGGGCTGATCAGCAGGCCGGCGGCGGCCGCGGCCGACGCGAGCTGGTTCGCCCTCGGCTCGGGCAGCTCCACCCACAGTGACAGGCCACCCGCAGGTACCACCCGGCGGGCGCCGGGCAGGGCCAGTGGCAGCGCAGAGAGCATCGCCGAACGGGACGCCCTGAGGTGCTCGCGACGTTCGGGATGGAGGCCCGGGTCACGGCGCAGCAACTCGGTCAGGGCGAGCTGCTCGACGATGGGAGCGCCGAGGTCGTCGGCGATGCGGGCCTGGAGCAACCGCGGCAGGAGGGCGCGGGGAACGCGAAGCCAGCCCACGCGCAGCCCGCCCCAGTGCGACTTCGATGAACTCCCCACCAGGACCGTACGGGACAGGTGCGCGGCGAACGGCAACGGCGTGGGCGCGTCATCGAGGCGGACCTCGAGCATCGTCTCGTCCACGATGGCGACGGTCCCGGCCCGGCGCAGGGCGGACGCGAGTCGTTCGCGACCGGCGTCGTCCATCAGGGCTCCGGTCGGGTTGTGGAAGTCGAGGATCAGCTGTGCGGCCGTGGGCTTCGCCGCGGCGACCGTGTCCACCGCCAGGTCCAGGTCCCAGCCCTCCGGTTCGACGGGGAGCGGCACCAGTCGGGTGGCGGCGCGGCGGGCAGCGTCGATGGCGTTGGGGTAGGAGGGGGTCTCCACCAGGACACGCTGGCCCGGGCTGGTGAGGGCACGCACGGCCAGGCTCACGCCCGCGAGGGCGCCGCCCACCACGAGCACCTGGTCGGGACCGGTGGGCAGCCCGCGCGCCTCGTAGCGGGCCGCGACCAGCTCGCGCAGTTCGAGCAGCCCGGCCGTGGCGTAGCCGGTGCCGGCGAGATAACTGGGGAGCGCGGCGAGGGCGGCAGCATAGGCCTCGGCGGTCCCCGCCGGGGCACGACAGGCCGCGCAGGTCAGGTCGAGCACGTCCTCGCTCGTCCCTTCGCCCGGCAACAGGGCTCCGCCGACGCCGAGTCTCGCCGTCCCCAGGGGAAGCGTCGCGACGTGGCCCGAGCCCTGCCGTGCCACGAGGAAGCCGGCAGCCCGGAGGACGGTGTAGGCCCGGGTGACGGTGGTCCTGCTCAGGCCCAGGGCTGAGGTCAGCAGTCGCTCGCTGGGCAGGAGATGACCGCTGGGGATGCGTCCGTCAGCGATGAGCATCCGCAACCCGTCACTCAGCCAGCGGTACGCGGGCAGGGCCGGATCCCGCTCGCCGAGCAGGGTGGCGACCCTTGCCGCGCTGGTGGCCGGAAGTGCCATGAGGCCACTGTGACGGAATTGGACCTTTCTCGCAAGGCCAATCCTCGGCAAGGATGGCGACATGGCATCTTCCCGCTCCCGTTCCGGCACCGCGGTGCTGGCCGACCTCGGCCCGCTCGCCCAGTTGCGCGCCGGACAGCTGTGGCGGCGGATCCCCCAGCTGCTCGTCGGGCTGTGGCTGTACGGGTTCGCGATGGCGATGTTCATCCGCAGCGGACTCGGCCTGGATCCCTGGGACGTCTTCCACGCCGGGTTCCAGCGCCTGCTCGGCTGGTCCTTCGGCACGGTGGTGATCGTGGTCGGGTTCGCCGTCCTGCTGCTGTGGATCCCGCTGCGCCAGTGGCCCGGTCTGGGCACCATCTTGAACGCGGTGGTGATCGGCATCGCCACCGACGCCACGCTCGCGATCATCCCGCCGGCGAGCGGCTGGCCGGCGGCCTGGTTCCTGCTGGTCGCCGGACTGGTCGTCAACGGGCTGGCCGGTGGCCTGTACATCGGCTCGCAGCTCGGCCCCGGACCCCGGGACGGCCTGATGACCGGCCTGGCGCGCCGCACCGGCTGGTCGCTGCGGCTGGTGCGCACCGGCCTGGAGCTCTCCGTGCTCGCGATCGGCTGGGTGCTCGGCGGCACGGTCGGTATCGGGACGGTGCTCTACGCGCTCGCGATCGGTCCACTGGTCCAGTTCTTCCTGCCGTTGGTCGCCGTCCGCCTGGACGCCAACGACGAGGTCGACGAAGCCGCCGCGCCGCTCGCCGAACCCTGCTGAGCTGCGCCGGGCGGCGCACAGATAGACTGTGCGTCTCCCAACTCCGGACGAGGCGCGTGAACAACAGTTGACCCAGACCCAGTGGATCCTGCTGGCGGTAGCCCTCGCCTGCGTCCTGCTCGCGGCCCTCGTCACCACGGCCGAGACCGCGCTCTCCTCGATCTCCCGGTCACGGGCCGAGGGACTGCAGGAGGAGGGTGCCCGCCGGGCACGCCGACTGCTGCAGGTCGCACAGGACCCGGCTCCCCACCTCAACACGTCGCTGTTCCTGCGGATCCTGCTCGAGGTCGTGGCCACGGTGCTGGTCGCCCTGGTGTTCTTCGAGCACTTCCAGGCCGGCTGGGAGCAGGTGCTCTACCCGGTGCTGACGATGGTGCTGGTGTCCTTCATCGTCCTCGGCGTGGCACCCCGGACGCTCGGCCGTCAGCACGCGGAGCGGGTCGCCTTGGCTGCGGCCGGACCGATCGGCGCGCTCACCACCGTCCTGGGCCCGATCTCCCAACTCATGATCCTGCTCGGCAACGCCCTCACCCCGGGCAAGGGTTTCACCGAGGGCCCGTTCACCTCCGAGGCCGAACTGCGCGAGCTCGTCGACCTGGCGGAGGCCCGCGAGCTCATCGAGGCCGGCGAGCGCCAGATGATCCACTCGGTGTTCGAGCTCGGTGACACGATCGTCAAGGAAGTCATGGTGCCGCGCACGGAGATGGTCTACATCGAGCACTCCAAGACCCTGCGGCAAGGCGTTTCGCTGGCCCTTCGGTCGGGCTTCAGCAGGATCCCGGTGATCGGTGAGGACGTCGACGACGTGATCGGTGTGCTCTACCTGAAGGACATGATCCGGCGGATGTACGACAACCCCAAGGCGCAGACGAACGAGACCGTGGAGAGCCTGATGCGGCCCCCGACCTTCTGCCCCGATTCCAAACCGGTGGACGAACTGCTGCGCGAGATGCAGCTGACCCGGAGCCACGCCGTGATCGTCATCGACGAGTTCGGCGGGACGGCGGGCCTGGCCACGATCGAGGACGTGCTGGAGGAGATCGTCGGCGAGATCGTGGACGAGTACGACCAGGAGGTGCCGCCGGTCACCGAGCTGGGGGAGGGGCGGTTCCGGGTGTCGGCACGGCTGCCCATCGACGACCTCGGCGAGTTGTTCGGGCTGAAGGTCGACGACGAGGACGTGGACACCGTGCTTGGGCTGATGGCGAAGGAGTTGAACAAGGTGCCGATCCCCGGGTCTGTCGTGCGTTGGGAGGGTATCGAGCTCACGGCGGAGCGGGGCTCCGACCGTCGCCACACCATCCAGACGGTGCTCGCCACCCTCGTCCCCGAGGACGAGGACCCCGCGGTGGACGCCGCGGCCAAGCTGGCCGAGGAATCGGCACGGAGGACCTCGTGAGCGACGACCCGGGCACGCGGTTCCGGTCGGGCTTCGCCTGCTTCGTCGGGCGTCCCAATGCGGGCAAGTCCACCCTCACCAACGCGCTGGTGGGCACCAAGATCGCGATCGCCTCCTCCAAGCCGCAGACCACCCGGCACGCCGTCCGCGGGATCGTGAACCGTCCGCACGCCCAGCTGGTGGTGATCGACACGCCGGGCCTGCACCGTCCCCGCACCCTGCTCGGCGAGCGCCTCAACGACCTCGTGCGCGACACCTGGGGCGAGGTGGACGTGGTGGGCGTGTGCCTTCCGTCCAACGAGCGGATCGGCCCGGGGGACACCTACCTCGTCTCCGAGATCGCCAAGCTGCCGCGCCGGCCGAAGCTGGTGGCCCTGGCGACCAAGTCCGACCTCGTGAAGCCCGGACGCATGGCGGAGCACCTGGTGAAGATCGCCTCGCTGGAGGACGAACTGGGCATCCGCTGGGAGACGATCATCCCGGTCTCGGCGGTCACCGACGACCAGGTGGACGTGGTCGTCGACGAGCTGGTCCGGCTGCTGCCGGAGGGGCCGGCGCTCTATCCGGACGGCGAGGTGACCGACGAGCCCACCGAGACCCGGATCGCCGAACTCATCCGGGAGGCTGCGCTGGAAGGGGTGCAGGACGAGCTGCCGCACTCACTGATGGTCACGATCGAAGAGATGGGCCTCAAGCCCGACCGGCCCGACGACCGGCCGCTGATGGTGATCTACGCGGCGATGATCGTCGAGCGTGACTCCCAGAAGGGCATCGTGATCGGGCACAGGGGCCAGCGGTTGAAGGAGGTGGGGTCGGCCGCCCGCCGGCAGATCTCGGAGTTGCTCGGCGTCCCCGTCCACCTCGACCTCCGGGTCAAGGTCCTCAAGGACTGGCAGCGCGACCCCAAGCACCTGAACCGCCTGGGCTTCTGACCCCGGGTCGTCGTCTCGCCGCCCCCAGCGCGCAAACGCCCCCGACCTTCACAGACGCCCCCGAAATTCCAGGGGCGTCGGTGACTTTCGGGGGCGGGTGTGCGGTGGCTAGCCCTTCGACTCCCTCAGGGATTTCGCGGACGCGCGGTCGTTCGCCTTCTGCAGGGCGTCCACCAGCTCGCTCTTCGTCATCTTCGAGCGCCCCTTGACCTCGAGGCGGGTCGCGAGGTCGTAGAGGTGCTGCTTGCTGGCGTTGGCGTCCACACCGCCGGCGGTGCTGCGGTGCGTGCTGACGCCGCCCTCGGCCTGCGCGTCCGACGGCCCGTTCTCGTCCTTGGGCTCCCAGTGGTCGCCGACCTTCTCGTGGGTGTGCTTCAGCGCCGCGAACGCGACGCGATGCGCCCGCTCCTCGTCGCCGTACTCCTCGGCGGCCGCGTCGTGAGCCTTGGCGAAGGTCCGCTTCGCCTTCTCGTCGGAGCGCTTGAGCGTGCTGGGGAGCTCACTGGCGATGACCTTGCCGGTCCTGGTGGTCTTGGGCATGTCTCCTCCGTCCGGTCACCTCGACCCCTCTTCAGCACGGGTACCCAGCGGCCGCGGCTGACACGCCCAATCGGCGGGAAGGGGTTGGCGATCGGGATCGGGTATGCCACCATGGCTGACATGTCATGGGCGCGACTCCTGCTTGGTCGCCGCAGCGAGGCCTAGTTACTGATCAGGCCTCCTCGCTGCGGAGTCCGTCACGCGCCTGGCACCAGCCGCCCATCCAGCGAGGAACCCATGACCATCAACACCTTCCCGACGCGTCCGCAGCCCGCCCCGGTGCAGCAGCGCAGCCCGATGCCGTTCGACCGCTACACGCCGTTCCAGCCGATCGACCTGCCCGACCGCACTTGGCCGACGAAGAAGATCACCGCAGCACCCCGGTGGCTGTCGACCGACCTTCGGGACGGCAACCAGGCGCTGATCGACCCGATGACGCCGTCGCGGAAGCGGAAGATGTTCGACCTGCTGGTGCGCATGGGCTACAAGGAGATCGAGGTCGGCTTCCCGTCCGCCTCGCAGACCGACTTCGACTTCGTGCGCAGCCTGATCACCTCCAACGCGATTCCCGACGATGTCACCATCAGCGTCCTGACCCAAGCCCGTGAGGACCTGATCGAGCGAACCGCCCAGTCCCTGATCGGGGCGAAGCGGGGGACCATCCACCTGTACAACGCGACGGCGGAACTGTTCCGGCGGGTGGTGTTCGGCATCGACGAGGCGCAGTGCATCGCCTTGGCCAGGCGCGGCACCGAACTCGTGATGAAGTACGCCGAGCAGAACCTGGGTGATGTGGAGTTCGGCTACGAGTACAGCCCGGAGATCTTCACCCAGACCCCGACGGACTTCGCCATCGAGGTCTGCAACGAGGTCATGGACGTGTGGCAGCCCGGCGAGGGACGGGAGATCATCCTCAACCTTCCGGCGACCGTCGAGCGTTCCACCCCGAACACCTACGCCGACCAGATCGAGTATTTCGGACGCCACATCCGTAACCGTCCCCACGTCGCGATTTCGCTGCACCCGCACAACGACCGGGGCACCGCGGTCGCGGCCACCGAACTGGCGCTGATGGCGGGTGCCGACCGGGTGGAGGGCTGCCTGTTCGGTCACGGCGAGCGCACCGGGAACGTCTGCCTGGTGACGCTCGGACTGAACCTGTTCAGCCAGGGCATCGACCCCAAGATCGACTTCTCCGACATCGACGAGATCCGTCGAACGGTGGAGTACTGCACCAACCTGCCGGTCCACCCGCGCCACCCGTACGCGGGGGACCTGGTCTACACCGCCTTCTCCGGCTCCCACCAGGACGCCATCAAGAAGGGGCTGGAGGTGCTGGAGAAGGAAGCCGCCTCCCAGGGCAAGACCCTGCACGAGGTCGCCTGGGAGGCGCCTTACCTGCCCATCGATCCGCACGACGTGGGACGCACCTACGAAGCGGTCATCCGGGTCAACAGCCAGTCGGGCAAGGGCGGCATGGCCTACATCATGAAGTCTGAGCACCACCTCGACCTGCCCCGCCGTCTGCAGATGGAGTTCTCGCGGGTGGTACAGGCCCGCACCGACTCCCAGGGCGGCGAGGTATCGCCGGAGGAGATGTGGCGCATCTTCGCCGACGAGTACCTGGCCGACATCGAGCCGCTGAGCCTCGTGACGGTGAAGTCGGTGTCGAACGGGCACGGGTACTCGGTGACCGCCACGGTGCACGACCGGGGAGCGGAGAAGGAGATCACCGGCGAGGGGAACGGGCCGGTGTCGGCGTTCGTCGACGCGCTGGGCATCCTCGGATACCACGTCCGGGTGCTGGACTACGCGGAGCATGCCTTGTCGGCGGGCGGCGACGCCATGGCCGCTGCCTATGTCGAGGCGGAGGTCGGCGAGGGCGAGGACGCGCACGTGCTGTGGGGCGTGGGCCTGAACGAGTCGATCGTGACCGCGTCCCTGCGAGCAGTGGTCGGCGCGCTCAACCGTGAGGCCCGCCGGGCCGCGGCGGAGCGGACGGCCGCGGAGCCGCGTCCCTGAATGGACGGGCGGGCCGGCGTCTCCGCGAAGCGGGTACGCCGGCTCCTCGGTGAGCGGGCCCGCAGTGTCTGGGCCCGCCGGTCCTCCCCGCTGAGCAGATCGCGTGGACGTTCTTCACCGGGCGCGCCCGCGCCTCCGCCGGACCCTGCCGTCGTCCCGCCCGCCGCCTGTGGACAACTCGCGCCCACCAGGGAACCTGTGGACGGCTGACACGATCGGGTGACGTCTGCAGAAGGTGCAGGCATGGACGAACTCCAAAGAACCTCTCGCCTGGTTGGGTTGCGAACCGCGGCAGTCGCGCTCGTCGCGATGGTGTTCCTCACGAGCGGCGGACTCGCCACGGCTCCGACTGCGAGCGCAGCCGCTGCGCTGTGCAAAGTCGACCCGGAGCGACCACACGGCTCGGCGCACATCGGCGGCACCATCAACGCCATCGGCTCAGTGATTCGATGCCTGGGCGATCCTGTGGGCGACCTGCACCTTGATGTCCAACTCATGAGGTTCCGCGACGGAGTGTGGCGCGTTGTGCCGAGCACCCGGAAGGTGCTGCGTCCTGCCGGCCGCCTGATTCGAATCAGCAGGCACCGGCTCTGCACGCCAGGGGTCTACCGCTCGCGGCTGAGGATCTTCGGGTTCGGCGAGCACTGGGCGTGGCACTACAGCGCACCGTCGCTCATCACGTGTGCCGGTGAGAGCGGGGGTGGTAGCGGTGGAGGGGGTGGTGGTGGCTGGTGAGAGCGCTGTTGAATGGAGAGCCATGAGACGAGGTAGGCGCGGGGCGGGTTGGCGTGCTCGACGGCGGCCTTCGTCATCAGGTCCGCGCATCCTGGAAGCGGTTGTCGAGCCCGCCTGGGATCCGTCCCGCTCCGAGGAATCGATCGATCTGGGCCTGATGGCCCGACTTCGTGATGCCATTTTCGAGTCCGAGGGTCGCCAGCTGCGTCGATCCATCCGGGTCTCTCCCCGGGACCGGGGTGATTGGGCCTTCGACTATCTCAGCGTGCCCGACGCACTGGACAGCGGCAGTCATTCGATCGTGGGCTGGTGGGTGGGTGAAGCGGCCGACGCAGTCGGGTTCCTCGGGGAGCCCGAAGGCGAAGTCCCTCTGGTTCGCGGATCGGACCTCGACCTGGCGGTCTGGCGGGTGGCGAGCAATCGGCTCCCACACCTTGTCATGGAATGCGGAGTTCCTACCGTCCTTGCCTCGGCCGAACCTGGGTGGGTGTTGGTCGCACCGCCCGCCAGTAACGAGATGTTCCTCTACCCCGAGCTGTCTGCGTCGGACGGCTGAGGCCGCCCACGGGGCAGCCCGGGCGAGGGCGCATGCCGATGGGCCGATAGGATCGCCGCATGCCCACCGTCCTCACCGAACTGCCCCTCGGCGAACGTGTCGGCCTCGCCTTTTCCGGAGGCCTGGACACGTCCGTCGCTGTCGCCTGGATGCGCGAAAAGGGAGCGATTCCCTGCACGTACACCGCAAACCTGGGCCAGTACGACGAGCCGGACATCGAGTCGGTGCCTGGTCGCGCCGGCATCTATGGCGCAGAGATCTCGCGGATGGTGGACTGCACGACGGCGATGGTGGAGGAGGGCCTGGCCGCCCTGACGTGCGGTGCCTTCCACATCCGCACCGGTGGCAAGACCTATTTCAACACCACCCCGATCGGGCGCGCGGTCACCGGAACGATGCTGGTGAACGCGATGCGCGAGGACGACGTCTGGATCTGGGGTGACGGCTCGACCTACAAGGGTAACGACATCGAGCGGTTCTACCGCTACGGCCTGATGGCGAACCCGCAGCTGCGAATCTACAAACCCTGGCTCGACACCGACTTCGTCCGCGAGCTCGGCGGCCGTACCGAGATGTCCCAGTGGCTCAGCGAGCGTGGCCTGCCCTACCGCGACTCCAAGGAGAAGGCGTACTCCACCGACGCGAACATCTGGGGCGCCACGCACGAGGCCAAGGAACTCGAGAACCTCGACACCGGCATCGAGATCGTCGAGCCGATCATGGGCGTCCGGTTCTGGGACCCCGCCGTGGAGATCACGACCGAGGACGTGACGGTCACGTTCGAACAGGGCCGTCCGGTCGCCATCAACGGACGCAACTTCCCCACCGCGGTCGACCTCGTCCTCGAGGCCAACGCCATCGGCGGGCGCCACGGTCTGGGCATGAGTGACCAGATCGAGAACCGCATCATCGAGGCCAAGAGCCGCGGCATCTATGAAGCCCCCGGCATGGCCCTGCTGCACATCTGCTACGAACGCCTCGTCACGGCGATCCACAACGAGGACACCTTCACCAGCTACCAGCTCGAGGGTCGCAAGCTCGGCCGCCTGATGTACGAGGGCCGCTGGCTCGACCCACAGTCGCTGATGATCAGGGAGTCGCTGCAGCGGTGGGTCGGCTCGGCCATCACCGGTTCGGTGACGCTGCGCCTGCGGCGCGGCGACGACTACTCCATTCTCGACACCGAGGGCCCGGCCTTCTCCTACCACCCGGAGAAGCTGTCGATGGAGCGGGTGGGCGACGCCGCTTTCGGCCCGCTGGACCGCATCGGACAGCTGACCATGCGCAACCTGGACATCGCGGATTCGCGCACCCGGCTCGAGCAGTACGCGCACCTGGGCCTGGTCGGTGGCGAGGTCTCCGCGCTGGTCGGCCGGCTCGATTCCGGCACGCCGACCGAGATCACGTCCGGGAATGCCGCCGAGCCCGCCATCGAGGAGGCCCAGAACCGCTCCGGCATGGAGGCCGGCACCGACTGATCGAACCGCCGGGGGTGGCGACCGCCGGGTCAGCGGTCAGCTCACCACGTTCGGCGCAGCCCCGCCGTAGCGGCGATCACGATGCGCGTACTGCTCGACCGCGCGCCACAGGTCGCGCCGGTCGAAGTCGGGCCACAGCCGATCCATGAAGACCATCTCGGCGTAGGCGGACTGCCACAGCAGGAAGTTCGAGGTCCGCTGCTCGCCGGAGGACCGGACGAACAGGTCGACGTCGGGGATGTCAGGCTCGTCGAGGAACCGGCGAAACCGGTCCTCGTTGAGCCGGGAAGGGTCGAGCTCTCCCCGCGCGGCGGCCTCCGCGATCGCGCGGGCAGCGTCGACGATTTCCGCGCGCCCGCCGTAGTTCACGCAGAACTGCAGGGTGAGCACGTCGTTGCCGGCGCTCTGCCGTTCCGCCTCCTCGAGTTCGGAGATGACGCTGCGCCACAGCCGGGGCCGGCGCCCGGCCCACCGGATCCGTACGCCCATGTCGTCCAGCTGGTTGCGCCGACGGTGGATCACGTCGCGGTTGAAGCCCATCAGCCACCGCACCTCGTCGGGCGAGCGCCGCCAGTTCTCGGTGGAGAACGCGTACGCCGAGAGGTACTTGATGCCGATCTCGATCGCACCCTCGATGACGTCGAAGAGGGCATCCTCACCCCGGGCGTGGCCGTCGGTGCGCGGCAGGTTGCGCGCCTTGGCCCAACGTCCGTTGCCATCCATCACGATCGCCACGTGGCGGGGCAGCGACTTCGCCTCGATCGCCGGCGGTCGGGCGCCCGACGGGTGGGGGATCGGGGGGCGGGGCTGCTTCTTCTGTGCCACTCCGCAAGCCTAGGGGAACCGCGATTCCGCAGCGCCCGGCTCGGCTCCACGCTGTCCGCGAACAAGTTGAGTCGCCTCGGCTCAAGTCGCTTGAAATCCGTCGGGGGGAGGCGCACACTGGTCTTAGCACTCAAGCAACGAGAGTGCTAACACAGCTGAGAGGAGCAGCCGAGATGGCACGCACTTTTGATCCCTTCCGCGAGATGGATCGCTGGTTCTCCGACGTCGCACGGACGCCGGCCAGCGCCGCCATGCCCATGGACCTGTACCGCGACGGCGACGTCTTCGTGACCCGCATCGACCTGCCGGGCGTCGATCCCGCCTCCATCGACGTGGACGTGGACGACCGCACCCTCACCGTCCGCGCCCAGCGCAAGGCCGACACCTCCGACGAGCAGAAGTGGCTCGTCCGCGAACGCCCGGCCGGCACGTTCGCCCGCCAGCTCACGCTGGGGTACGGCGTCGCGCTCGACCGCATCGGCGCCGAGTACCGCGATGGTGTCCTCGAGCTGCGCATCCCGGTCGCCGAGGAGGCCAAGCCGCGCAAGATCAGCGTCGCGCACTCCGGGTCGCCGGCGCAGATCGAAGGCTCCGTCGAGGGCTGATCAGGCCCTTCTCCGCAGCGGGCCGGACCCGTCGATCACGACGGGTTCGGCCCGTTCTGCGTCGCGACGGTCTCCCGCTGGACCGCGAACGGCGCCGAAGCCTTCGTGAGCCGGTTGAGCTGTGAACGCGACAGCTTGAGGGTCGATGCCGCCAGGATGGCCGGCAGCTGATCGACCGAGCTCACGGACGCGATCGGCGCCGTGACCCCCGGCTGGTGGCCCAGCCAGGCGAGCGCCACCGTGGCCGGCTCGACGCCGACCTCGTCGGCGACGGCGACCACGGCGTCCACGACGTCGAAGCCCTCGTCGGTGGCGAAGCTGCGGACGCGGGCTGCCCGCGCACCGCGCGCCTGCTCACCCCGCGCGTACTTGCCCGTGAGGAAACCGGCGGCCAGCCCGTAGTAGGGAACGATGGCGAGATGGTGCTCGGCGCACAGCGCGCCAAGACCGGAGCTCTCCACCTCTGCCCGGTGGACGAGGTTGTACTGGGGCTGCACGGCCACCGGCAGCGCGAGCCCCTCGCGTCCGGCCACCTCGATCACCTCGGCCGTCCGTTCCGCGCTGAAGTTCGAGAGCCCGTAGTGGCGGATCGCGCCGGAGCGGATCAGGCCGTCGAAGGCACCCACCCACTCCTCTGTGGGCACGTGGGGGTCGTCCTCGTGGGCGTAGTAGAGGTCGATCGTCTCCACGCCCAGGCGGCGGCGCGAGCCGTCCAGGCAGATCTTGATGTTCGCCGGTCGCAGACCGCGGTGGATGGGGTGCTTGGCGACCTTGGTGGCCACCACGACCTGTTCGCGGGCGCTGTGGTGTCGCAGCCACGCCCCGATGATGGTCTCGGACTCCCCGCCCCGGTGGCCCGGCACCCAGGAGGAGTAGGCGTCAGCGGTGTCGATGAAGTTGCCTCCCGCATCGGCGAACGCGTCGAGGATCGCCTCCGAGGTGGCCGTGTCGGCCGTCCAGCCGAAGACATTGCCGCCGAGGCAGAGCGGCGACACTCTCAACGTCGAGATGCGGTGCATGGCCACAGCCTAGGAGGACAACTCGAAATCCACGCTCAGATGCACCGATAGCTCGCTGGTGGCGTTCAATTGGACGCCCAGATCGAGCGCCGGGGCGGGTTTCGAGGCCCGAGCGGCGTAGACCATGTCCGACTGCGCAGCCAGTTCGACCGTGGGCACCGGCATGCTCCAGGAGTCCGATGCGTTCGCCACGCCGGTCACCTCCAGGCCCGCGGCGGCGGCGACGGCGTCCGCCTTCCGCCGGGCCATCATCATCGCGGTGGCCGTGGCCGGGATGCTGGCCTCGAAGTCCGGGAACACCCACTCCAGGGACTCCACGCTGACGCCCGGGCGCTCGGCGAGGCCGCCGAGCACGTCGGGCAACTGGTCGGTACCCGCGGTGACGACGAGGTCGATCTCGATGCTGGAGGCGTTCAGGAGCCTGCCCTCCCGGGTGCCGAGCCGCACGCCGGTCACCTCGATGGCGCGCTCCTCGACCCCGCGTCCGGCGAGGTCGGCGACGATGTCGCGCACCACCGCCGCCTTCTTCGTCGCGACGTCACCGGTGAGGGTAGACGCGCCGCGCACCAGAGCGTGCACCCGGGCCGAGTCGGCCGTGATCCGGACCGTGTGGTCGACGGTGATCCTCAGGATTCCCATGCGCCGAGCGTATTGCCCTTCCCGGCACCGGCAAGGACCGTTCGACGCGCTCAGGTGTGCTGGACGGCCGCCCGCTCGATCGGCAGACCCGCGCTGAAGCGCTGGACGTAGGCGTCGAAGCCGGCGACGTCGGCCGGGTCCGGATCCACCGTGTCCAGTCCCGCGCCGGCGAAGACCGACTCGGCGAGGTAGTCGGCGAGCGTCTGGTCAGCGGCACGGTCGCGAGTGAACGCGGCCAGGACCGCGATGCCCCAGGCGCCGCCCTCTCCGGCGATGTCGCCCACCGACACCTGTGCGTCGACAGCAGCGGCCAGGTAGCGCTGGGCCACTCCCTTGGTCTTGAACAGGCCGCCGTGTGCGAAGAGCGAGTCGAGCTCGACTGCCTCCTCCTTGAGCAGCACGTTCATTCCGATCCGCAGGCTGGACAGGGCAGCGAACAGGTGGGTACGCATGAAGTTCGCGAGGGTGAAGCGGCTGTCGGGCGTGCGCACGAACAGCGGACGTCCCTCCTCCAGGCCGGTGATGTGCTCGCCGGAGAGGTAGTTGTAGGCCAGCAGGCCCCCGCAGTCGGCTTCGCCATCGAGGGACGCGGTGAACAGGCTCTCGAACACCGTCCCCGTGCTCGCGCCCGCGCCGAGCCGGTCGGCGAACTCCGCGAACAGTCCGACCCACGCGTTGAGCTCGGACGCGCCGTTGTTGCAGTGCACCATCGCGACGAGGTCGCCTGCCGGGGTGGTGACGAGATCGAGCTCGGGATGCATCGTCGACAACTCGTGCTCCAGCACCACCATGGCGAAGATCGAGGTCCCGGCGGACACGTTGCCGGTGCGCGGGGCGACCGAGTTGGTCGCGACCATCCCGGTGCCGGCGTCGCCCTCCGGTGGGCAGAACACGATGCCGGGCTGGAGCACTCCGGACGGATCGAGCAGGGCCGCGCCCTCGGGGGTGAGCTCACCGGCCTTTGCGCCGGCGGGCAGCACCCGCGGCAGGATGTCGGCGAGCTTCCAGCTCAGCCCGCGATCGGCGACCGCCGCGTCGAACTGGTCCAGCATGCCGTCGTTGTACGTCCCGGTGGCGGTGTCGATGGGGAACATGCCGGAGGCGTCGCCCACCCCGAGCACCTGCTGGCCCGTCAGTCGCGCGTGCACGTAGCCCGCGAGGGTGTTCAGGCGCGCGATCCGCCCGACGTGCTCCTCACCGTTCAGGATGGCCTGGTACAGGTGGGCGATCGACCAGCGCTGGGGAATGCTGTAGCCGAACAGCTCGGTGAGCTGCTCGCTGGCCGGCCCGGTGATCGTGTTGCGCCACGTGCGGAACGGCACGAGCAGTTCACCGGACGCGTCGAAGGCCAAGTAGCCGTGCATCATCGCCGAGACGCCCAGGGCGCCGACGGTGCGGAGCTCGACGTCGTATCGAGCCTTCACGTCGGCGGCCAACGAGGCGAAGGCCGCCTGGAGGCCTGTCCACACCGCGTCGAGGGAGTAGGTCCAGATACGGTCGACGAACTGGTTCTCCCAGTCGTGCCCACCGGTCGCGATGGGGGTGTTGCCGTCGCCGGTCAGTACCGCCTTGATCCGGGTCGAGCCGAACTCGATGCCCAGTGCCGTCCGGCCCTCTTCGATGGCTGCGCGAGTGCTCGCTGCCTGCCCGTCGATCATCATCGATCCTCTCCTCGGTGGTCGCCGTTCGCGGAATCCGAACCGCGGGCGACCGGGTGACGAGCACATCATTGCAGTCCGGTGTATGCGCTAACAACGGCGCGCCGGAGTCGCCTTGGCGCATCGCCGGGACGCGTCGGCGAGAATGGGCGGGTGCCCACCTACCGTGATGAGGCCGTCGTGCTGAGAACCCACAAGCTGGGCGAGGCCGACCGCATCATCACCATGCTCTCCCGACAGCACGGCAAGGTGCGGGCGGTCGCCCGCGGCGTCCGTCGGACATCGTCGAAGTTCGGTGCCAGGCTGGAGCCGTTCAGCCACGTCGACCTGCAGTTCGCCACCGGACGCACCCTCGACGTGATCACCCAGGCCGTCACCCTGCACCCCTATTCGGAGCCGCTGGCCCACGACTACGAGCGCTACACCACCGGTCAGGTGATGATCGAGACCGCGGACCGCCTGGTGACGGAGGAGCGGGAGCCTGCACTGCAGCAGTACCAGTTGCTGGTCGGTGCGCTGCACGCGCTGACCGCCGGCTCCTCGGACGGCCCGCGCCCACCGGCGATGGTGATGGACGCCTACCTGCTCAGGGCGGTGGCCCTGGCGGGCTACGCCCCGACCCTCAGCGACTGCGCGCGCTGCGGCGCGCCCGGTCCGCACGAGGCGTTCTCGCCCCAGCTCGGGGGGATGGTCTGCCGTCGCTGCCGCCCTCCCGGCTCGGCGCACCCGTCACCGGCGACGGTGGACTACCTGGCGGCCCTGCTGAGTGCGAACTGGCCGGCCACCCGGGAGGTCGCAGAAGCCACCGTGCGGCAGGGGAGCGGGCTCGTGGCTGCGTTCATCGGCTGGCACCTGGACCGCGGCCTCCGGTCACTGGGTCACGTGGACCGTTCCGGGTCGGCGGGCTGATCCGCGGCGCTGCGCCCGTGATAGCGATATCAAACTGTTATCTCCAAATGCTGCGCAGCGTCCGGTGGTACCGGTAACATCCTCCTCAACGGTCAGTGTTGCCGCTAACACTTGAGAGCACAGCGAGGTGATCGATTCAGTGAACGACGTAGTCGCGCCGCAGTCAGGGGGGGTCGCGCCCACCGGGGGCGAAACCAGCAGCGCAGTACCCGCCGAGTTGCGTGAGCTGGTCGACGCACTGAAGGTCGAGGTCGCCGCCCTGCACGCCGAGCTTCCCCGCAACAACCTGGTCGTGTGGACCGCCGGCAACGTCTCGGCCCGCGTCCCGGGTGCGGAGCTGCTGGTGATCAAGCCGTCCGGCGTGTCGTATGACGACCTCACGCCCGAGGCCATGGTGGTGTGCGACTTCGACGCGCAGCTCGTCGAGGGCACGCGCAGCCCGTCTTCGGACACCGCGGCCCACGCCTACGTCTACAAGCACATGCCGGAGGTCGGCGGGGTGGTGCACACCCACTCGGACTACGCCACGGCGTGGGCTGCGCGGCGCGAGCCCATCCCGTGCGTGCTGACCATGATCGGCGACGAGTTCGGGGGCGACATCCCGGTGGGCCCGTTCGCCCTGATCGGCGACGACTCCATCGGACGCGGGATCGTGGAGACCCTGCGCGCCAGCCGTTCGCGTGCCGTGCTGATGGCCAACCACGGCCCGTTCACGATCGGCTCGGACGCCCGTGACGCGGTGAAGGCCGCCGTGATGGTCGAGGACGTGGCACGCACCGTCCACCTCGCCCGGCAGCTCGGCGAGCCCGTGCCGATCCCGCAGGCGGACATCGACAAGCTCTACGACCGTTATCAGAACGTCTATGGACAAGGAAGTGCCAAGTGAGCAAGCAGATCTGGTTCCTGACCGGTTCCCAGGGCCTGTACGGGGACGACGTCCTCCTGCAGGTGCGCGACCAGTCCGCGCAGCTGTCGGACGTGCTGGCCGCCGCTGAGGCGATCCCCGCCGAGGTGGTCGCCAAGCCGGTCCTGACCGACGCGGGCGCGATCCGTCGCGTCATGCTGGACGCCAACGCCGACGACGATTGTGTGGGCGTGATCGCGTGGATGCACACGTTCTCCCCGGCCAAGATGTGGATCGGCGGCATGGACGCGCTGCGCAAGCCGTTCCTGCACCTGCACACCCAGGTCAACGTCGACCTGCCGTGGGCCACCATCGACATGGACTTCATGAACCTCAACCAGGCCGCGCACGGCGACCGCGAGTTCGCGTTCATCGCGACCCGTCTCGGCGTGCCCCGCAAGACGGTCGCCGGGCACGTGTCCGATCCCCGGGTGGTGGCCCGGGTCGGCGTGTGGGCGCGGGCGGCGCTGGCGTGGTCGGAGCTTCGCACGCTGAAGCTGGTGCGGTTCGGCGACAACATGCGCAACGTCGCGGTCACCGAGGGTGACAAGGTGGAGGCCGAGCGGCGCTTCGGCGTCTCGGTGAACACCTACGGCGTCAACGACCTGGTCGACGTGCTCGATCAGGTCGGCGACGGCGAGGTCGACGCGCTCATCACCGAGTACATGGACCTGTACGAGGTGGCCCCCGAGCTGCACCCCGGCGCCGACCGGCACGAGTCGCTGCGGTACGGCGCCCGCATCGAGGTGGCGCTGCGGCGCTTCGTGATCGACGGCGGCTACGGCGCGTTCACCACCAACTTCGAGGACCTGGGTGCCCTGCGTCAGCTGCCCGGACTCGGCGTCCAGCGCCTCGAGGCCGAGGGCATCGGGTTCGCCGGCGAGGGCGACTGGAAGACCGCCGTGCTGGGACGCACGCTCGGCGTGATGGCCGCTGGCCTGCCCGGCGGCACCTCGTTCATGGAGGACTACACCTACCACCTGGAGCCCGGCAACGAGCTGAGCCTCGGCGCCCACATGCTCGAGGTCAGCCCGTCCGTCGCCGTCGGGACGCCGCGCATCGAGATCCACCCGCTCGGCATCGGCGGACGCGAGGATCCCGTCCGCATGGTGTTCGACGCCGCACCGGGCGAGGGCGTGGTGCTCGGCCTGTGCGACCTCGGTGACCGCTTCCGCATGGTCGCCAACGAGATCACGGTGGTTCCGCCGCTGGCCGACATGCCGAAGCTGCCCGTCGCCCGTGCGGTCTGGAAGGCCAAGCCCGACTTCGCCACCTCCACGGAGTGCTGGCTGTCGGCGGGCGGCCCCCACCACACCGTCTTGTCGACCGCGCTCACGGCAGAGCACCTCACCGACCTGGCCGAGATGCTCGGCACCGAACTCGCCCTGATCGGCGAGGACACCAGGACCGGCCAGTTCATCAAGGAGCTGCGCTGGAACAACGCCTACCACCGCCTGGCCCTCGGGTTCTGAACCCGACAGGCGGTCCACACAACTGAATACCGCTGACTTCCGGGGGCTTCCCGGGGAAGGCAAGTAACTACCAGATCCCCCGCAGGGGCGGGGATCGAAGAAGGAGTGCAACAATGCGCAAATTGGTTGCCTTCGCGGCAACGGCGGCACTGGCGCTGACCGTTACCGCTTGCGGCCAGAACGCTGCCGGCCCGGCCAGCTCTGGTGCTGCCACCGGCGGCGCTGCAGCCAAGGGCACGATCGGCGTCGCCATGCCGACCAAGACCTCCGAGCGGTGGATCAAGGACGGTGACTTCCTCAAGCAGACGCTGGAGGCCGCCGGCTACACGGTCAACCTGCAGTACGCCAACGACGACATCCCGACCCAGGTGACCCAGGTCTCCGACATGGTCACGAAGAAGAACCAGCTGCTGGTCATCGCGGCCATCGACGGCGTTGCCCTCAAGGGTGCGCTGAAGGACGCCAAGGACGCCAACATCCCGGTGATCGCCTACGACCGTCTCCTCCGTGAGACCGACGCGGTCAGCTACTACACCACCTTCGACAACTTCAAGGTCGGCGTGCAGCAGGGCACCTCGCTGCTCACCGGTCTCGAGGCCTCGGGCGTCAAGTCCCCGTGGAACGTCGAGCTGTTCGCCGGCTCCGCCGACGACAACAACGCGAAGTTCTTCTTCGACGGCGCCATGAGCGTGCTCCAGCCGAAGATCGACGACGGTACCGTGAAGATCGTCTCCGGTGAGACCGACTTCAACAAGGTCACCACCCTGCGTTGGGACGCCGGCGTGGCGAAGAAGCGCATGGAGAACCTGCTCACCAAGTCGTACTCCGACAAGGACGTCAACGGCGTCCTGGCTCCCTACGACGGCATCTCCCGCGGCATCATCGCCGCCCTCAAGGCCAACGGCTACGGCAAGGACAAGGCCATGCCGATCGTCACCGGCCAGGACGCCGAGCTCGAGTCCGTCAAGATGATCCTGTCGGGCGAGCAGTACTCCTCGATCTTCAAGGACACTCGCGAGCTGGCCAAGGCCACCGCGACCATGGTCCAGGAGGTCCTGAGCGGCGGCAAGGTCAACGTCAACGACGAGAAGACCTACGACAACGGCATCAAGGTCGTCCCGACCATGCTGCTGCAGCCGGTCTCCATCGACAAGACCAACGCTGTTGACGTCCTCACCAAGGCGAACTACTACACCGCAGATCAGCTGAAGTGATCTGATACAGCTGTGACCCCGATGGCGGGCGCTCCACGCGTCCGCCATCGGGCCAGCACCCCCAAGGGCGGGGGTTTCGGTTTCACGGGACCAGACATAAGGGGTACCAGCGCATGGTCGACACGATCCTGTCGATGCGGAACATCACCAAGGAATTCCCAGGGGTCAAGGCCCTGTCGGACGTGAACCTCGAAGTGAAGCGTGGCGAGATCCACAGCATCTGCGGGGAGAACGGGGCCGGCAAGTCCACCCTGATGAAGGTGCTCTCGGGGGTCTACCCCCACGGCACCTACGAAGGAGACATCTTCTTCGACGGCCAGGAGGTCAGGTTCAAGACCATTCCGGAGAGCGAAGCCGCCGGCATCGCGATCATCCACCAGGAGCTTGCCCTGATCCCTGAGCTGACCATCACCGAGAACATGTTCCTCGGCAATGAGCAGGCCAGGGGCGGGATCATCGACTGGAACGCGGCGAACGCCCGCGCCCGGGCCCTCCTGGAGCACGTCGGGCTGTCCGAGAACCCGGACGTCCAGATCAAGAACATCGGCATCGGCAAGCAGCAGCTGGTCGAGATCGCCAAGGCGCTGGGCAAGGAGGTGAAGCTCCTCATCCTCGACGAGCCCACCGCAGCCCTCAACGACAGCGACTCCCGGCACCTGCTCGGCCTGCTGAAGGAACTGAAGGGTCGGGGCATCACCTCGATCATGATCAGCCACAAGCTCAACGAGATCGAGGCGATCTCTGACTCGATCACGATCATCCGTGACGGCAAGACCATCGAGACCCTCGACATCCTCGACGAGGGCGTCAACGAGGACCGGATCATCCGGGGCATGGTCGGCCGCGACCTCGAGCACCGCTTCCCGGAGCACACGCCGAAGATCGGCGAGATGCTCATGGAGGTCAAGGGCTGGACGGTCGCCCACCCCGACGACGCCGAGCGCCTGGTCGTGAAGAGTGCCAGCCTGAACGTCCGGCGGGGAGAGATCGTCGGGCTCGCCGGCCTCATGGGTGCAGGACGCACCGAGTTCGCGCGCAGCGTCTTCGGCCAGACCTACGGCCAGAAGCTGTCCGGCCAGCTGTTCCTGAACGGCAAGGAAGTCCACATCCGCTCCGTGCAGCAGGCCATCAACGCCGGCCTGGCGTACGTCACCGAGGACCGCAAGAGCCTCGGGCTCAACCTGCTCGACACGATCCGCCAGTCCATCACGTCCGCCGGGCTCCGCAAGATCCAGCGGTACGGTGTCGTCGACGACAACGAAGAGGTCGTGGCGGCCGAGCGGTACCGCCAGGCGATGCGGATCAAGGCGCCGACCATCGAGGAGGGCGTCAACAAGCTCTCCGGCGGCAACCAGCAGAAGGTCGTCCTGGGCAAGTGGCTGTTCACCGACCCGGACGTCCTCATCCTCGACGAACCGACCCGCGGCATCGACGTGGGCGCCAAGTACGAGATATACGAACTCATCAACCAGATGGCCGACGCGGGCAAGGGGGTCCTGATGATCTCGTCCGAACTCCCCGAACTGCTGGGCATCTGTGACCGCATCTACACGCTGAGCGCTGGCGTGATCACGGCCGACCTTCCCAAGGACAAGGCCGACCAGGAGACCCTCATGCGCTACATGACTCAACGAAAGGCAGACTGACCATGGCCGAACCGAAGGTGACCGCACCTGCCAAGGCTGAGGCGGGTGCTGGCGGCGGGCTGAAGGTGTCCGGGAACCTGCGCCAGTACGGCATGATGATCGCCCTCGTGCTGCTGATGCTGCTGTTCACCGCCCTGACCGGCGGACTGTTCATGCAGCCCCGCAACATCACCCTGCTGCTCGTCCAGAACGCGTACGTGCTGATCCTCGCGATCGGCATGGTGATGGTGATCATCGCCGGCCACATCGACCTGTCGGTGGGCTCGGTCTGTGCCTTCGTCGGTGCGACGGTTGCCCTCGCGATGGCGCAGTGGAACGTGCCGTGGTACCTCGCGATCCTTCTCGGCCTCGCGATGGGCATCCTGGTGGGCATCTGGCAAGGCTTCTGGGTGGCGTACGTCGGCATTCCCGCCTTCATCGTGACCCTGGCCGGCATGCTCCTGTTCCGTGGCCTCGACCTGATGATCCTCGGGGCGCAGTCCATCCCGGTGCCGGAGGAGTTCCAGGCCATCGCCAACGGCTACCTGCCCGCCGTCGGACCGAACACGAACTACCACAACATCACGCTGCTGCTCGGCCTGATCGGCGTGGGCGTCGTGATCTGGATGGAGGCGCGTCGCCGTGCCGGCCTGAAGAAGCACAACATGAAGCTGCCTTCGATGCTGGGTTCGGTGGTCAAGGTGGTCCTGCTCGGCGCCGTCATCATCATCTTCTCGATGCTGCTGGCGTCCTACAAGGGCGTCCCGGTGGTGGGCCTGATCCTGCTGGCGCTGGTCATCATCTACAGCTTCATCACCCAGAAGACCGTCTTCGGGCGCCACATCTACGCGGTCGGCGGCAACCGCAACGCCGCCCGCCTGACCGGCGTGAACACGCGCTTCGTGGACTTCATGGTGATGGTGAACATGGCCGTCCTCGCCGGTGTCGCCGGCATGGTCTACACCGCGTACCTGAACGCCGCCAACCCCAAGGACGGCACCGGCTTCGAGCTGGACGCCATCGCCGCAGTCTTCATCGGCGGCGCCGCGGTGACCGGTGGTATCGGCACCGTCGTCGGGTCGATGATCGGTGGCCTCGTGATGGGCGTGCTGAACCTGGGCCTGGCGAACATGAGCGTCGACCAGAACCTGATCCAGGTGATCAAGGGCCTGGTGTTGCTGGCTGCCGTGGCGTTCGACGTGCTCAGCAAGATGCAGGGCAAGCCGAGTGTCATCGGGATGATCCAGCGCGGTCTGCGCCGCAACGACACCAACGTGCTCGAGGACCGCACCCCGGTGCGGGCCGACGAGGCTGCTCCGGCGACCGGGGTGGCGGACGTCTCCGCCAGCACGAGGGACGATCTCGATCCGTCCCTGAACAAGACCGACCTGCGGTAGGTCATCGACCGCTGTCACCGACGAAGCCCCGGACCCTGCGCCGGGGCTTCGTCCTTTCCTGTGGGGTCCCCGCTCTCCACGCTGGGTCGCCGGGCTGGGTGGCTAGCATTCTCGCCATGATGGCGATCAGCAGGTTCCGGGTGCCGGGCGACGCGTCCGTGTTCCGCTCGGGGGCCGAGGCGGTGGTCGCGCGCTTCGCTGCGTCCGGCGGTTGCGAGGGCGCCGAGGTCGTGCAGAACCTCGACGACCCGGAGCTGTGGGCGATCGTGAGCCGCTGGGCGGACGTGGGTTCGTACCGCAGGGCGTTCAACGGCACGGACGCGAAACTCGTTCTCATCCCGCTGTTGTCGCTGGCGATCGACGAGCCCAGCGCCTACGCCGAGCCGGCGTCCGTCGGCGAGAACCGGCCGCGCGGAACGCTAGGCTAGGCGGGCTGCCAGCCGGGCAGCATGTCGCAACGACGAGGGAGTTCTCTGGTGGCCAGCCGCCTGGACAATGTGATCAGCCTGACGAAGCGCCGCGGGTTCGTGTACCCGTGCGGCGAGATCTACGGAGGAACCAGGGCCGCTTGGGACTACGGTCCCTTCGGTGTCGAGCTCAAGGAGAACATCAAGCGCCAGTGGTGGCGCTCGGTGGTGCAGGGCCGCGACGACGTCGTCGGCCTGGACTCCTCGATCATCCTGCCCCGGCAGGTCTGGGTCGCGTCCGGCCACGTCGGGGTGTTCTCCGATCCGCTGACCGAATGCCTCAGCTGCCACAAGCGTTTCCGCGCCGACCAGCTGGAGGAGGCGTTCGAGTTCAAGAAGGGGCGCAAGCCGTCGGGCCTGGAGGAGATCAACTGCCCCGAGTGCGGGACGCTCGGCCGCTTCACCGAGCCGCGCGACTTCAACATGATGCTGAAGACCTACCTCGGGGTCATCGAGGACGAGTCCGGGCTGCACTACCTGCGTCCGGAGACCGCGCAGGGCATCTTCATCAACTTCAAGAACGTCGAGGGCACCGCGCGCATGAAGGTGCCGTTCGGCATCGGCCAGGTGGGCAAGAGCTTCCGCAACGAGATCACGCCCGGCAACTTCATCTTCCGCACCCGCGAGTTCGAGCAGATGGAGATGGAGTTCTTCGTCAAGCCCGGCACCGACGAGGAGTGGCACCAGCACTGGATCGACGCGCGCACGTCCTGGTACACCGACCTGGGCATCTCCCCGGAGAACCTGCGGCACTACGAGCACCCGAAGGAGAAGCTGTCGCACTACTCCAAGCGCACGGTCGACATCGAGTACAACTTCGGCTTCGCCGGTGGTGACGGCTGGGGTGAGCTCGAGGGCATCGCGAACCGCACCGACTTCGATCTCGGCACGCACTCGAAGCACTCCGGGACAGACCTGTCGTACTTCGAGCAGGCCACCGGCGAGCGCTACCTGCCCTACGTGATCGAGCCCGCCGCGGGCCTCACCCGGTCGCTGATGGCGTTCCTCGTCGAGGCCTACACCGAGGACGAGGCGCCCAACACGAAGGGCGGCGTCGACACCCGCACGGTGCTGAAGCTCGACCCCAGGCTGTCCCCGGTGAAGGCCGCGGTGCTGCCGCTGTCTCGCAACGCCGACCTGTCGCCGAAGGCGCGCGATCTCGCCGCGGAGCTCCGGAAGGTCTGGAACGTCGAGTTCGACGACGCGCAGGCGATCGGACGCCGCTACCGCCGCCAGGACGAGATCGGCACGCCGTTCTGCATCACCGTCGACTTCGACACCCTCGAGGACAACGCGGTGACGATTCGTGAACGGGACACGATGGCCCAGGAGCGTGTCGCCCTCGACCAAGTGACGTCCTACCTCGGCGCCCGCCTGCTCGGCTGCTGACCGAGAACGGGGACGGACCGAGTTGGGGACGGTTCCTAACTCGGTCCGCGGACCGAGTTAGGAAC
>JAEVYS010000107.1 GCA_023392635.1 Actinomycetes bacterium
ACTCCGTCGAAGGTCCGCTCGGTACGGGTTGTGACCATCATCGGAGCCTAACGGCCCCGTCTCTTGTCGGTGCGCGTGCGTAAGCTCGGTCGGGTGAGCGTGCTCGCACATAGTCTCGAGGACGGGCTTGACCCGGACCGTGGTGATTTCCTGGTCCAGGCCGAGCCGTACCGGCGCGAATTGCTGGCCCACTGCTACCGGATGACCGGCTCGTTGCACGACGCCGAGGACCTGGTGCAGGAGACCTTCCTGCGGGCCTGGAAGTCCTACGACCGGTTCGAGGGCAAGTCCTCGGTGCGCACCTGGCTGCATCGCATCGCCACCAATACCTGTTTGACGTCGCTGGAGGGCCGCCAGCGCCGGCCGCTGCCGACGGGGCTGGGCGCGCCGAGTTCGGAGCCCACCGACGAACTCGTCGAGCGCGCCGAGGTGCCGTGGCTGGAACCGCTGCCGGATTCGTTGACGGATGACCCGGCCGACCCTTTGACGATCGTCGGTACCCGCGAGTCGGTCCGGTTGGCTTTCGTTGCAGCGCTGCAGCATCTGTCGCCGCGGCAGCGGGCCGTCCTCGTGATGCGCGATGTGTTGCAGTGGAAGGCCGCCGAAGTCGCCGACGCCATCGGCACCTCCGTCGCCGCCGTCAACAGCCTGCTGCAACGCGCCCGCGCCCAGCTCGATGCGGTCGGGCCCAGCCAGGACGATCAGCTGTCCCCTCCGGAGTCGGCCGAAGCCCGCGATCAGCTGGCCCGCTATATCTCGGCGTTCGAGGACTACGACATCGAGCGCTTGGTGGAAATGTTTACCGCAGAAGCGGTTTGGGAGATGCCGCCGTTCGACGGCTGGTATCAGGGCGGCCCGGCGATCGGCGCGCTCATCCATCACAACTGCCCGGCGAACTCGCCCGAGGACATGCGGCTGTTGCCGCTGACCGCCAACGGCCAACCGGCGGCCGCCATGTACATGCGGTTGCCTGATACCGGCGGCCGCTATGTGCCATTCCAGCTGCACGTGCTCGACCTGAGCCCGGACGGCATCTCGCACGTGGTCGCATTCCTCGACACCCGGCTGTTCGCGAAATTCGGCCTGCCCGAATCGCTTTAGCTACAGCCCTAGGGATGCCTGCGCGCTGCGCAGCGTCGCCGCCGACGCCTGTAGGCCCAGCAGTTCAGGCACCGCCAGCGGAACCTGCAACACCTGCCCGGCCCCGGACGACGACACGACAGTGGGCAATGACAGTGCCACGTCGGTGATGTCGTAGGTGCCGCGCTGGACGGTCGACACCGGCAGCACCCGATGCTGATCGCCGAGCACCGCTTCGATGATGCGGGCGGTGGACAGCCCGATCGCCAGGTTGGTCGCGCCCTTGCCCTCGATGATTTCGTAGGCCGCGTTGACCACCTCGGCTGAGATCGCCGCGCGGGCGGTCTCGTCGAACGTCGCTGCCCCCCCGGAACGGAATTGGTCGGCCGGGACCCCTCCGATCGACACACTCGACCACAGCGATATCTCGGAGTCGCCGTGCTCGCCGACGATGAATCCATGCACATTGCCAACGGCCATATCAGCGCGCTGGGCGATGAGGAACCGAAATCGGCTGCTGTCCAACACCGTTCCCGATCCGAAGATCCGTCCAGCCGGTACGTCGGCGGCGTGCACGGCGGCGTAGGTGACGACGTCGACCGGGTTGGTGACGAAGATGATCACCGCGTGCGGTGACATCTCCAGCAAGTGCGGCGTGAGTTGTTGAGCCATCGCCACATTCGTGGCCGCCAGATCCAGCCGACTCTGGCCCGGATGTTGTTTGGCGCCCGCGGTGACCACCACGATCGCCGACCCGGCGGTGACGTCGATCTGGTCGGAGCCCGAGACCGTGCAGTGCGGCACGAATTGGCTGCCGTGGTTGAGGTCGAGGACCTCGGCGCGGACCTTCTTGGCGTTGCTGTCGTACAACGCAAGTGCGCCTGCCGATCCACGGATCAGGCAGGCGTACGCGATCGCGGTCCCGACACTGCCGACCCCGACGATGGCGACCTTGCGGTTGCGGTGTGTGGACACCACACCATCATCGGGGTTCGGCGCGTGTCAGGTCATTCGATGCCGACGATCTCCTGGGCGATGGCGGCGACCCGGGTCTGGGCGGCCGAGACCAGCCGGGCCCGGTTCTTGTTGGCCTCCTCATAGGCGACGATCACGCGAATGTCGGCGGGCTCCTCGAGTCCCTTCACCGCGGCGACGGCGTCGTTGAGGTTGAGTTCGTCATAGCCCTCGATCGGCAGTTCCTCCGCCGACAGGACGCCGCTGACACTGCGCAACGAGTGCAGCGCGTCGGCGGCTCCGTCGGCGCCTTCCCGGCGGGCCACCCGCTCGGCGGTCTCCAGCGCGGCGTCGCGTGACGCCTGGGCGGCCTTGACGGCCACTTCACCGGCGTGGGCGCCTCGCTCGACCAGCTGATCGACAACCGGGCGGCTGTTGCGGATGGCGTCCAGGGCGCGGTCGATTCCGCGAACCGACGAGATGACCGGCCAGTTGGCCACCCGGACCGTCAGACCGGTGAGGATCTGCAGCGGGGTCCGCTTCAGCGCGGCGGGCCCGCCGAGCGCGTCCTCGGCCAGCACGGTGGTCAGCCAGTCGACGGTCGCCGAGTGCGCGGTGATCAGGCGGTTGGCCAGGCTTTCGACGTCGGGTTGCTTGGCCGCCACGGCCAGGGCCTTGAGATAGCGCGCGCGGTCGAGCAGCTGGCCTTCCAGCGCGAGATCGCCCAGCAGCGCCTCGTCGAACGGTTGTGCCTGTTCGGTGAGTGCCTTGACCGCCGCGGCGGCACGCCCGAAGAACGGGCCGATGAGATCGGGGAATCCGCCGAGATCGCGGATGGCGCTTTCGATGGCCTCGGCGCGTTCGCGGCCGTTGGCGGCGTTCTGGGTGAGCTCGGTGCGCACCGCGTCGGTACGGGCCTGGGCCACCCTGGTCTCGGCGATCTGGATCTCGGTATTCGTCAGATCGAGCACCGCCCGCAACTGTGCGAGCAAAGTAGTGGTGTCTGGCGTGGTCATAGCGTTTTCTCCCCTATGCGTTGACGGATTGTTGTCGGCGCGGGGTTTTGTGCGCCTCGCTTTGGCCTCTACCCGCTCTGTCCGATAGGTATTCGCCGCGAGCGCCGCGGCGCGGTCATTTTCACGATCTGTTAAGGCCCTGGGCACCAGACGCACAGCCAATTGCCTTTGCGGGCATCACAATTGCGTCACAACGGATCTAACAGCTATTTAAGAAATCGTCGCCGGCGTTAAGGACACTCAGAACGCGCACCACACCGGCAACCCGAATGCGGTGACAATGAGGCCAATGTCACACGATGGGCCGTAACGGTTGCCTGCGCAACCAATCCTGTCGGCGGCACACGGTTTTGCTGGCAAACCTCATGGGTAGTTTGGGTTTCGAGTCGGGGGAATCCAGTGAAAGTGAGAAGTGATCATGAAGTTCAGCGGTATCGCGCCGAGTAAGAAGGCCGCAGCCGTATGTTCTGGCTTGTTCGTGGGGGGTATGGCGGTGGCCACTCTGGCCGCCCCGATGGTTTCCGCGGCACCGGACTGCAGTAGCGCAGGCGTTGCCAACACCGTCAGCTCGGTCACCGGTTCGGCGAATCGGTATCTGGCCGGACATCCGGGCG
>JAEVYS010000124.1 GCA_023392635.1 Actinomycetes bacterium
GTTTCGTAACGGTCCCAAACTGGGTCAAGTGCGGAGGGTGGGACGGCCCGGGCGGATTGCTCCGCGGGGGCCGTCCGAACCCGTCCGCCCAAGGACGTCTGGTGCCGGCCGTCGCGGCGGCCGGCAAGCGGGTCAGCCGAGAGCGGGCACCACGTCGCCGGCCAGGTGCACCTGGTAGCCCATGGCCTCGAACATCGCGGCCTTGGCGATGAGCGCCTTGTCCGCTGTCCCGGCGTCGGGGGCGTAGGCGACGTTCATGTGGTTGGCCTTGTGGCGGGCCATCAGCTGGTCGCGGTTCACCCCGTGCAGGATCGCGTTCATGATCGGCCACTCCTTGTTGGTGGAGTTCAGCCTGCGCTGCACCTCCGCCTCGGGCATCTCGATGCAGGTGCCGCGGCCGAGGTCGACGTGCAGCGCGCCGTTCATGATGAACACCCGCGACCACACGATCTCGCCCGGCTTGGAGACGCCGGCGAGCGTGCCGCCACCCAGCGGGAAGTAGTAGTAGCTCTGCCGGTAGGAGTGCGCCTTGTCGTACCCGCCGAGGTGGGACGCAGGCACGGAGCCGGAGATCTCCAGCACCCAGACGAAGTCGTCCTGCCAGTCGTCGCCCCAGCGCACGTCGTGCAGCGTGGTGGACGGGTCGAGGCCCATCGCGGACCACACCCGGTTGGTCACCAGCGCGTCGACGGCGACTCCCTCGTCCACCTCGTTGAAGTGCGGCATCGCCTTGCCCTCGAACAGCACCCGGTCGCCCTCGCGGGAGGTCACCGGCGGACGGTTCGGGTCGTTCAGCAGGCCTTCGGCCAGGTCGGACGCGGGAACCATGTCCTTGAGCCCCTGCTGGTACTGGATGCCCACCGCGTCCGCGCCGAAGTCGTCGGCGATCCGCAGGGCGGCGATGTACATCTTGAACTGGCTGGTGAGCTGCTCGTCGGTGAGGCACTCCTTCCAGTCGCCGTCGTTGTCGACGTGGAAGGTCATGCCGGCCTCGTCGAGCCACGTCCGGACGGCCGCGGCCTCCTCGTCGCCGACCTTGTTCATCTCGGCGACAAGGGCGCTCTGGGAGAGCCGCTCCTTGTAGATGCCGGCCGGGTTCAGCAGCTCGTCGTCGATGATCGCGTTGTACATCCCCATGCAACCCTCGTCGAACACCGCGAGGATGGCCTTCTTCGCCTTCAGCTCGGCGGCCAGTGCCACACCCAGCTGCTTCTCGTCGGAATCGGGCAGGGCGGGCAGGTCGCGGACGTGCGAGGTGTCGTGCACGATGCCGCCCGTGCTGAGCCATTCCGCGAGCTTCGCCTTGGCCCAGTCGTCGGTGAAGTCCTTGCTCCAGATGGTGGAGTGCGGGATGCCGGCCTTCGTCATCGAGCCGTGCAGGTTGGCCATGCCGACCAGGCCGGGGAAGTCACCGGCGAAGTTCGCCGCGAGCAGGATCGGGCCCTGGTGGTCACGCAGTCCGGCCAGCACGTGGTGGCTGTACTGCCAGACCGCCTCGATCACGACCAGCGGGGCCTCCGCGGGGATGCCGGCGAAGACGTCCATGCCCTTGCGCTGGTTGTCGATGAAGCCGTGGCCCTTGACCGGGTCGACGCCGTGGGCGCGGACGACCCGCCAGCCCAGTTCTTGGAGCGCAGCCGCGAACTCGGCCTCGACCTGCTGCTGCATGTCCCACGTCTTGACGTTCGTGGTGAGGCGCAGGTCACCGCTCGCGACGGTGTAGACGGTGTTCGGCTCCGCGGCCGGCTTCGTGGGGATTTCGGGCACTGAATAGGTGCTCACAGTGGGTCTCCTTGATCGGTTGCACTCATCCGCGAAGCTCCGCGATCAACGCTGAACGCATGCGTGGCGAGCTGGTTCCCACTCTCTCAGCAATCGATTTCACAGTCAAGGTGGGCAGCACGACAACGGCCGGGAGAAGAGGGGACGGTTCCCAATTCGGTCCACTCTCGCGCCGTCGTTGGCCGAAAGTGGACCGTATTGGGAACCGTCCCCAATACGGTCCGGGAACCGCAGGGCTGAGCGGGCTACTCGGCGGCGGTGCTGCCGTAGCCGGTCCAGCCGGGGATCGTGCCGTCCACGTCCCACAGGTCCAGCCAGTCGCCGGAGCCCTCCCAGAGGAACACCTGGCCCTTGATCAGGCGGCTGTTGGCCTCCACCGAGCGCAGGTCGTTGAGCATGTGCGGGGTGAGCGGCTTCTCGGTCACCGCGCGCAGGTTGGACGCGATCTGCTCCGGCTTCACCGAGAACGGGATCGCCACGTGGCCGCGCTGCGCAGCCCACTTCAGGGAGACCTCCGCCGGGTGGACGCCCAGCTCCGCGGCGATCCGGACGACCACCGGGTGCTCCATGTCGACCACGTCGCCCTCGAACTTGTCGCGCTCGGGACGGCGCGGCGATCCCATGGGGGAGTAGCCGATCACGGTCATGCCGGCGTCCTTGCTGAACTGGTACAGCTCGCCCTGCTGGAAGGCCGGGTGGAGTTCCATCTCGTTGATGGCCGGCGCGATCCGGGCGTCGCGCAGCACCAGGCGGAGCTTCGGGATGGTCATGTTCGAGACCCCGAGGTGCCGGACGAGGCCGGCGTCCACGAGCTCCTCCAGCGCGGAGTACATCGCCATGTACTCGGCGTGCACGTAGGGCCGCGAGCTCGGGTTGCGGGCGTCGGGCGCCGCGAAGCGCTCGTGGGTGTTCGGGAACGGCCAGTGGATCAGCAGCGCGTCGAGGTGGTCCAGGCCGAGGTCGGCGAGGGACTTCTTCACCGAGGCGACCGCTGCGGCCGGCTCGTGCGCGTCGTTCCACACCTTGGAGATGACGAACACCTCGTCGCGGACGAGGCCGAGCTCGGCCATGGTGTCGGCCAGAACGGGGCCGATCAGGTGCTCGTTGGCATACACGGACGCGCAATCCACGAGCCGGTAGCCGGTAAGGAGGGCGACCCCGACCGCAGCGGCGATGTCCTCCAGCGAGAACCGGTCGGAGCCGAAGGTGCCCAGGCCGATGGCCGGGATCCGGGCGCCGCCGGCGAGGGCGAAGGAAGGGACGAGCGCCGGATCGACGGGCTGGACGGTGGTGGTCATGGTCACTCCTGGGTGGACGGGCTGGGCGTGAAGAGAAGCTTCCCGGTCACAGCGCCGGGCGTGCGGAAGAGCTGGAAGGCCTCCATCACCTGCTCCAGCGGGTGCACGGCGTGGACGAGGTCGTCGATGATCCGGAGGCTGCCGTCGGCGACGTGGTCGGCGGTCAGCGTCCACTCCGGCCCGGGGAACGGCGCGCTGTAGGACATCCACGACCCGGTCAGCCGGAACTCCCGGCGGTTCATCAGCTCGAACCTGGCGGCGTCGAACCGCAGGTCGGCGTGACTGGTGCCGATGAAGCAGACCGACGCGTGGGGCCCCGCCAGCTGGAACGCCAGCGCCATCGTGGCGTTCTGGCCGGCCGTCTCGAAGACGTGCCCGAAGCCGCTGCCGCCCTGCCAGGAGCGCAGCAGCCGCGCGGCGTCACCCTCGCGGGAGTCCAGGGCCAGGTCCGCGCCCAGGGCTGTCGCCGTCGCGAGCCGGGCGGGGTTGACGTCGACGACCGCGACCCGCGAGGCGCCGAGGATGCGCGCCCACTGCAACGCGAACAGGCCGATCGTGCCGGCGCCCAGGACCACGACGTCGCCCCCGCCGGTGAAGCCGGCGTGCCGCAGCCCGTGCAGCGCCACCGTCGACGGCTCGAAGAAGGCGATGTCGCGGAACGGCACGGTCTGGTCCACCACGGTGAGGTTGAGCACCGGCGCCACCAGGTACTCAGCCAGGCCGCCGTTCACCCGGGAGCCGATGAAGCTGTAGTTGGGGCACTGCGAGTAGTGGCCGAGGCGGCACTGCTCGCACGCGTGGCAGGGCAGCAGCGGCGCGACCGCCACCCGCCGTCCGACCAGGGACGCGTCGACGCCCGCACCCACCGCGGCCACCTCGCCGGCGATCTCGTGGCCGAGCACCAGCGGGTAGAAGTGGGCGGCGTCGCCGAGCACCCGGGGGATGTCGGAGCCGCAGACCCCGGTCATGCGGACGTGCACCAGCGCCTCGCCCGGCCCCGGCTCGGGCACCGGCAGGTCGGCGACCCGAAGATCGTTCGGTCCGTAAAGGACGGCTGCCCTCATTCGTTGTCCTCTTCCCTCGCCGCCGCGGCGAGCTCGTGCATGCTGGGCGCGAGCGCCGGGTACAGCGCCGCGTACGTGCGGTAGGACCGGTCGTACCGGTCGGCGGTGGCCGGGTCGGGGACGTAGCTGCGCCCACGCCGCACCCACCGGGCGACCAGCTCGTCGATCGTGCCGCCGCCCGTGCCGAGCGCTGCGAGCATGGCCGCGCCCCGCGGGGTGGCGTTCTCGTCGGCACTCACCGTGAGCGGCAGCCGGGTGATGTCGGCCTTCAGCTGCATCCACACCGGGCTGCGCGTGGCGCCGCCGATCGCGAGCAGCTCGGCCACGCCGGCACCCGCGGAAGCGGCCACCTCGAGGTTGTGCCGCAGGGCGAAGGCGACCCCCTCCATGACGGCCCGGTAGAGGTGTGCACGACCGGTGCCGAGCGTCAACCCGACGAACGCGCCGCGCGCGTCCGCGTCCCACAGGGGCGAACGCTCGCCCGAGAGGTAGGGCAGGAAGACCAGACCGTCGCTGCCGGGAGCGACCGTCGCGGCGAGGGCGGACACCTCCTCGTACAGTCCCCGACCGGACGCCGCGGCCGCGCTGCGCTCCGCCTCACCCACCACCCGGGTGAGCCAGGCCAGGCTGGCCGACCCGGCCACCGTGCCGCCCTGGAGGAGCCAGCTGCCGGGCACGACGTGCCGGGAGAGGATCAGCCGCTCGTCGGCGACCGGGGCGTCCATGGCGATCGACATCCCGCCGGCCTGGCCGCCCTGCTCCTGGGTCTGGCCGGGACGGTAGACGCCGGCGCCCAGGGTGCCGCAGGCGGCGTCCAGGCCGCCGGCCACCACGGGCGTGCCGGAGCGCAGGCCGGTGGCCCGGGCCGCGGCGTCGGTGAGTCCCCCGACGACGGCGGACGGCTCGACCGCCGTCGGCACCAGGTCGGGGTCGATGCCGAGGCGGCCGGCCAGGGCGGCGTCCGTGGTCCCGGTCCCGACGTCGATGAAGTGGAAGCCGTAGCCCTGGGAGTGGTCCTGGCTGGCCACGCCGGTCAGCGCGAGCACCACCACGCTGTTGCACTGGAGGAACCAACGGGAACGTGCGAAGACGTCGGGCCGGTTCCGCTGGAACCACAGCACCTTCGCAGTGGAGTAGCTCGGGCTGAGCCGGTTGCCGGCGACCGCGAGGATCTCCGACGCCGGGACGCGGTCGAGCAGCTCGTCGCAGATCGGCTGGGCCCGGGTGTCCATCCAGATCGGCGTCGGAGCGAGGATCTCACCGGACGCGTCGACGGGGACGGCCGCCCAGCTCTGTCCGTCTACGCCGATGCCCTGCACGGACTCCGGCGCGAAGGCTCCGGAGGCGCACACCTCAGCGATCGTCGCGAACGCCCCGGCGACCCAGTCGCGCGGGTCCTGCTCCACCCAGCCCGGCGCGGGTGTGTGCAGGCCGTAGCTGCGTTCGGCAACGGCGAGGACCGTGCCCTCGGCGTCGAGGGCCAGGCAACGGCAGCCGGACGTGCCGATGTCGACGCCGAGGTAGACCGCACGGGTGCGGGTGGCGCCGGCGGCGGTGGCGCGGGCTGAGGACATCGCCTCTCCTTTGAGAGCGAAACGTTTTGCTCAACGGTAGCCGTCGCAACGGTCGAGTCGCAAGCTGTTGAGCGAACCGTTTCACCCTTAATGCTCATGTCGTTGACAAGGCTGTGGTGCGGCTGGGAACCTGAGCTACGAAACGTTTCGCCAGAGGAAGCACATGCCAGCCACCTACAAGGACATCCGGCGCCTGACCGGATTGTCCCTGGCGACGATCTCGAAGTACTTCAACGGCGGCAACGTGGCCTACACCAGCCGCGTGCTCATCGAGCAGGCCAGCCGTGACCTCGGCTACCAGGTGAATGACATCGCCCGCGGCCTGCGCAGCCGCCGCACCAAGACCCTCGGAGTGGTGCTCGCCGAGCTGGACTCGGCCTTCTACACGACGATCATCTCCACGATGGAGGAACGCCTCCGCGAGGCGGGCTACGGGACGATCATCTGCGACTCGCGGGGAAGCGCGGACGCCGAGTCGGACGCCATCCGGTTCCTGCTGGGCAAGCAGGTGGACGGCATCGTGATCATCCCGGTCGGCGACCGGGTCGCCGGCCTGGAGGCCGCCGCCGCCCGGGGCGTCCCGGTGGTCGCGGTCGACCGCCTGGTGGCGGATGCCGAGGTGGACGCGGTCGTGATCGACAACCGGGTGGCGATCGGCGCCGCGGTCGACCTGCTCGCGGAAGCGGGCCACACCCGCATCGGGCTCCTGGCCGGCCCCGACGACGTGTACACCATGCGGGAGCGCCGGGCCGGCTTCCGCGAGGCGGTGCGCCGCCACACCGGGTGCCTGCCCGCCCGCGCCCTCATGCAGCCGGACCCGGTGAGCGTGGAGGGTGGCTACGCCGGGCTGCGGCGCCTGCTCGCCCTCGCCGAGCCGCCCACCGCGGTCGTGTGCGGCAACTACGAGTTCACGGTGGGCGCCACGGTTGCCCTCAACGAGCTCGCCGATGCGCCGGTGCCCGCCATCGTGGGCTTCGACAACCTGGAGCTGGCCAGGATCATCCGCCCCCGCCCCACGCTGGTCGCGCAGCCGGTGGCGCAGATCGCCGTCCGCGCCGCCGAGCTCATCCTCGACCGCATCGGCAGCGCCGACCCGCCTCCGCCGCGCACGGTCGTCCTGCAGCCCGAGCTGGTGATCGGCGACCCGGTCACCCTCGCCCTTCCAGCCCCCATCCGTCGAGGGAGCGCCTCGTGACCATCCTCACCGTGACCCTCAACGCCGCCATCGACAAGCGCTACGACGTCGACGCCGTGACGGTCGGCGCCGTGCAGCGCGTCCGGCGGGTGACCGCCAGCGCCGGCGGCAAGGGGCTCAACGTCTCCCGCGCCGCCAGGCTCTGCGGGCAGGACGTGGTGGCCACGGGCTTCGTCGCCGGCTTCGCCGGCCAGTTCGTGACCGGCGGGGTCGTCGCGGAGGGCATGCGGGACGAGTTCGTCCGCGTCCCCGGGGAGACCCGCACCTGCATCAACCTCATCGACGCCGAGGGCCGTTCCACCGAGTTCCTCGAGCCCGGCGTCCCGGTCAGCGCCGATGACCTCGTCCGCCTCGGCGCGCGCGTGGGCGAACTGCTGGCCGACGTCGACGCCGTGGTGCTGTCCGGCAGCGCGCCGTCCGGCAGCCCGGACGACGTGTACGTGCCGCTGGTCGCCGCCGCGCGGGAGGCCGGTCGTCCGGTCGTCCTCGACACCAGCGGCGCCCTGTTGCGCGCGGGCCTGTCCGCGCGACCGACCGCGGTGAAGCCCAA